>NZ_QSJB01000019.1:0-34363 GCF_003469285.1 Collinsella sp. AM31-2AC | reverse complement strand
GACACCGCCGAGTTCGCGATCCCCGGCCTTGACGACGAGTTCCGCGTCATCGTGTCTCCGTGGATTCTCTCCTCGCTGATCACCGATCGCCTTGCCGCTTACTACGAGACGGTCACCAAGCACAACCTCAACTACCGTCGTTACTATCACCAGTTCGACTACTAATCGGTGATAAATAAGCTACTGATCAATAAGCACCCTGCCCGGGCGCATGCGTCCGGGCATTTTTATGCCGAAATTCGCAAGAAAGGGGATTCGAATGAGGCAGTTTATCGTGGCGTCCCATGCTCATTTCGCATCTGGAATCGTCGAGAGCATCGGCCTGCTTTCCGGCGAGCGCGAAAACGTCCATGCGCTGTCTATGTATGTCGACGGAAACGAGGACCTGGTCAAGGAGGCTGCAGCGATTCTGGACGGCTTTGCCGCGGACGATGAGGTTGTCGTTTGCACCGACCTCTTTGGCGGCAGCGTCAACAACGAGTTCACCAAGATCGTCCAGACGCGCCCCAACACGCACCTGGTGACCAATATGAACCTGCCACTCCTTATTCAGCTGCTGTTCGTGTCCGATTCCACCCCGATCGATGAGGCCATTCGCCAGATCGTCGAGGCGGACGACACTAAGGTCAAGTACGTCAACGACCTGCTGGGGCAGGCCGAACTCGACGAGTTTTAATCGCTAGGAGCACACCATGATTCAGATGATTCGCGTGGACTATCGACTGCTTCACGGCCAGGTTGCCGTTAGCTGGACCTCGGCTCTGGGTGCCGACTGCATCCTGTTGGTGAGCGACACGGTCCTCAATGACAAGCTTCGTCTGCAGGCCTTGTCCCTTGCAAAGCCGGAGGGCTGCAAGGTCGTCGTCAAAAACACCGAGGATGCCGTCAAGGCGCTTCAGAGCGGTGTGACCGACAAGTACAAGCTCTTCGTGGTTTGCGAGACGATCCAGCAGGCCGGTGCCGTCGCCAAGGCGATGGGCGTCAAGAAGATCAACCTCGGCAATGTTGCCTTTAGCGAGGATGCCCGTCAGGTCTCGACGAGCGTATTTCTCACGCCCGAAAACGAGGCATACGTCAAAGAGCTGCTCGGCGAGGGCTACGAGCTGTTCATTCAGATGATTCCGGCAGATGCGAAGACTGACGCCGCGAAGGTCATCGGTTAGGGGCCATTATGGTTATCAAGACAATCCTGATTTTCCTTATTGCCCTTTTGGGTTATTCCGAGTGGCTGACGGGCACGAGCTACCTCCAGCGCCCGATCGTGCTCGGACCTCTGGTTGGCCTTGTCATGGGCGACATGGTGACCGGCACGATCATGGGCGCCACGATGGAGCTTGCCATGGTCGGCGCCATCTCGGTCGGTGCGTATAACCCGCCCGATACGATTTCCGGAACCATCCTGGGCGTGTCGCTTGCCATGCAGGCCGGTGCGGACGCTTCGGCGGCCCTGACCCTGGGCATTCCCATCGCAACGATCGTCCTGGCGCTCGATACGGCCCTGGGCCAGCCGGTGATGCTACTGCTGGTGCACCGTATCGACAAAAACGTCGAGGACGGAGACACCAAGGCCATCACGCGCAACATGCTCATCGCCGGTTATGCGCAGAGCTGGTGCGGCCTGCTGATTATTCCCCTGGCATTCTTCTTTGGCGCCGATGCTGTTGCCAGCCTGCTCAACATCATCCCCGATTTCGTTCAGACCGGCATGGATGTCGCCGCCGCCTTCTTGCCCGCACTCGGCTTTGCGATGCTGGCGCAGATGATTATGAACAAAACAGTGGCTCCGTTCTTCTTCGCTGGCTTCTTCCTCGTCGCCTACTTTGGCATTAGCACGACGGGCGTGGCGATTTTTGCCGCGATCATCGTCGTCGCGATGACGGTTTTGGGTGACAAGAAAAAGGCGGAGCAGCCCGCAGCGGCAACCGAGGATCCTGCGATTGGGAGTGGGTTCGATGAGTTTTAAGTTTGAGTCTTCTTACGACGGGCTGATTTCCCGCGCAGACCTTAAGAAACTGTTCTGGCGCTCGATTCCCTATGAGCATTCCTGGAACTACGAGCGTATGGGCCATATCGGCTTTATGTGGGCCCTTATGCCGATCCTGCGCAAGCTGTATCCGCAGGATGCGGACTTTAAGGCCGCCCTTAAGCGCCATATGGAGCTCTATAACGTCACGCCGTACATCTCGACGCTCCCCATGTCCATTGCTGCCGCAATGGAAGAGGTCAACGCTACTGACGATAGCTTTGACACGAGCGCGATCTCTAATGTCAAGCTTGCTTTGATGGGACCGCTGTCCGGCGTGGGCGATGCCTTCTACTGGGGCACACTGCGAATTTTGGCAACGGGTGTCGGCACGTCGCTGGCGCTGCAGGGCTCTATTCTTGGCCCGATTTTGTTCCTGCTCGTGTTCAACGTCCCTCACTACATCATCCGTTACCTGCTGACGTTTGTGGGATATCGCTTTGGCTCGGACATGATCAGCAAGGTCCAGGAATCGGGCATTATGGACACGATTGTCAAGATGGCCTCTATCATGGGCGCCATGGTGATCGGAGCTATGACCATGGAGATGGTCACCGTGGACATTCCGCTCATGGTCGGCGCGGGCGATGGCGCTCAGACGCTCGCCGAGCTGCTCAATGGAATCTTCCCGGGCTTTGTCACGATGGGGCTGTTTGGAATCGTCTATCTCATGCTCAAGAAGAAGATGAATCCGCTGCTCATCATGCTCGTGATCCTGCTCGTGAGTATCGCCGGCGCGTTCTTTGGAGTGCTTGGTGTTCAGTAGGGCATCCGTCATAATTAAAACAATGTAAGAGGGGGCGTCGCGCACACTGTGCTGCGGCGCCCTTTTGCCGAAAGGTGGACAAGATGGAGTATCCGCAGCTTGCCGTCATGAATATCAGCCATCGTTATTTTGACCTTGAGGAGTTCTTTTCCTCGGCAGCGGCCTCGGGCTACACGTGTTGCGAGCTTTGGACCGGGGCGATGCATCTGTATGTCGATTGCCATGGATACGATTCGCTCGAGCAGGTGCGGGAGCTGTCACAGCGGTATGGGGTTCGGATTGTGGGGCTTTGTCCCGAACAGAACAACCCCAAGCCGTGGAATATCGCGGCGCGCGGGAATGAGGCGCGCGTCCGCACGCTCGCGTACTTTAAGAACGTTGTGGATATCGCGGCGGAACTTGGAGCCGAGCAGGTCATGGTCTCGAGCGGCTGGGCATTTTTGAACGAGCCGATCGAGGATGCGTGGGGTCGCAGCGCCTCGATGCTGCGTGCGATTGCCGAGCATGCGGGAGAACGCGGCGTGCGACTGGTGCTCGAGGCCCTGCAGCCGGTTGAGTCGATGATCGTGAACTCGGCGGCCGATACGAAGCGCATGATCGAGGCAGTTGATCATCCGGCACTTAAGGTGTGTCTGGATATGGGCGCCATGGCGGTGGCGGGGGATACCATCGACGATTACTTCGATCTGCTTGGCGATGATGTTGCCCACGTGCATTTTGTCGATGTTGCGGCAGATGGCACGACGCATCTTGCCTGGGGTGACGGCGACCGCGATATGCGGGCTGACCTGGATAGGCTGGTGGCGCGCGGCTATCGCGGAGTTGTTTCGGCCGAGACCTATGACGGGCGCTATTTTGCCGACCCCGCAGCTGCCGATGCGCAGGTAATGGCAGAGTATCGTCGTGCGATTGGCGCCTAGGTGGGGTTGGGCTGCGGCAATCTGCCCCATGTTTCCAAATGAATACGGTGTGAGCGGCTGCGACGGATTTTCCCCGCAAGCACTCTAGTATGCTAAAGTACCCAGAAGACCGGCGGAGCTATGCCGGTCTTCTGCTCTATATGAAACACAGCATGAGGAGGCTCACCAGATGACGGCCACACCGTGGGGATTCCGGGACATATTGCCCGAGGAGGCTCAGGCGCGCGAGGAGATTGCGCTGACGGTGAAGGGCTGCTTCAGGGAGCATCATTACCTTCCGGTCGAAACGCCGCTGCTCGAGGACAAGGGTTCACTCGAGGAAGGCGGCCGCATCGCGGACACGCCGTTTAAGCTTTTTGACGATGATGGCCGTCTGCTGGTGGTCCGTCCCGACAACACATTGCCGATCGTGCGTCTGGTCTCGACCCGCATGCGCGCGGCCGACCTGCCCCTGCGCCTGCGCTATGAGGCGCCGGTGGTTCGCGAGTGCCAGCGCAATGCCGGTGGCTCGCGTCAGTTTACGCAGCTGGGCTTTGAGCTTATCGGTGCGGGCGACACCGCGGGCGATGTCGAGATTGTCTCGCTCGTGGCCGAGGCGGTGCGCAAGCTGGCGCTGCCCGCTGCGCGCATTATCGCAGGTAGCGTGCGTCCGTTTAAGGAGCTGCTCGCGGCGTGCGAGGATCGCGAGCTGGCCGCCGAGGCCCTGCGCTGCGTGCACGCCAACGACTTTGTGGGCCTCGATGCCCGCGTGGCGGCAAGCGCCGAGTCCGATGCCGTCAAGGTTGCCATTAGCGAGCTGCCGCGCTTGCACGGCGGCGCCGAGGTACTCGACCGCGTCGATGTGCTTCTGGCGGCGGCGGGCATTGTCGCGCCGCTCACGCGCGAGCTGCGCGCCCTGGTCGAGGGCCTGGCTCCCGAGGACGCCCAGGTGCTGTCGTTCGACTTCTCCATCATGAACTCGTTCGATTACTACACGGGTCTGGTCTTTAAGGCCTATGCCGGTGGCTTGCCCGATCCGGTCGGTTCGGGTGGACGCTACGACTCCATCTTTACCGGCGCATTTGGCGACGGCATCGAGGTGCCGGCGGCGGGTTTCGCCTTTTCGCTCGAGCGTCTGGAGGCTGCGCACACCTCGGCCGAGGACGCTGCTTCCGATGGCGATCACGCCGCGGGCCGTGGCGCCGAGGGCCCGCTGCGCATCGCCGTGCCCAAGGGCTCGCTCAAGGCCGATACGCTCGACGTGCTCGAAGCCGCGGGCCTGGACGTCTCTGAGTTGCGCGATCCGGGCCGTCGCCTAATCGTGCGCGGCCGCGACACGCGTGCCGGTGAGGGCGCGGTCGGAGATATCGAGTTTGTCATCGTGCGCCCCAGCGATGCGCCCGCCTTTGTGGGCTGCGGCGGTGCCGATTGCGGCATCTGCGGTTGGGACTCGCTTATCGAGGCCGACCTCAACCTGCTGCAGCTGGTCGATCTGGGCTACGGCCTGTGCACTTTCATTGAGGCGGAGCCCGCGTGGCGCGCCGGCCAGGCCGAGCGCAACTATGCCCGCCGCGGGTCGCTTCGCGTGGCCACCAAGTATCCGCGCATCGCGAGCGCCTGGTATGCCGAGCGCGGTGTGAACGCCGATATCGTCTCGCTGCACGGTAACATTGAGCTGGGTCCCATCGTCGGCATGACCGATCGCATCGTGGATATTACCGCCACGGGCGCCACGCTGCGCGATAACGACCTCGTTATTACTGGTCGCATTATGGACTGCACGGCCCGCTTCTTTGTCAATCCGGGTGCCGCACGTCTGGATCCGCGCGTACGCAATCTGGCAGATCGCTTGGCGGCAGCCGTGAAGGACAAGCATTTTGAGCCCGTTGCGGGCTCGGCACAATAGCGCGAGCACGCACGGGCGCCCCAACGTCCGGGCGGCGGGCCGACTGGCGCCGCCGCCCGGTCTCTCGTTTTTCGAACACAACCTCGACCGATAGGGGATACCGAAATGAAGACCATCAAGCTTGCTCCCGGTGAGCGCCTCGTTACCAACCAGCTCAACCGTAAGGGCGTGCTGCCGCAAAACATCGTCGACGCCGCTCGCGATATCGTGGCCAACGTGCGTGCCAACGGCGATGCCGCGGTGCGCGATTACTGCCAGCGTTTTGACGGTGTTGAGCTGCAGAGCTTCCGTCTTCCGCAGGAGCAGATCGATGCCGCGCTCGAAGGCCTCGATCCGGCCTTTGTCGCCGCGCTCGAAAAGGCTGCGCGCCAGATTCGCGAGTTCCACCAGCGCGAGGTCGAGCAGAGCTGGTTTACCACGCGCCCGGACGGCACGATGCTCGGCGTTAAGGTGACCCCGCTTGCTGCGGCCGGCATCTACGTGCCGGGCGGTCGCGCGCAGTACCCTTCCACCGTGCTTATGAACGCCATTCCCGCCAAGGTTGCCGGCGTTGAGCGCGTGGTCATGGTGACCCCGCCGCAAAAGGATGGACTGATTAGCCCGTATACGCTCGCGGCGGCCAAGCTCGGCGGCGTGGACGAAATCTATATGGTGGGCGGCGCCCAGGCCGTGGCCGCGCTGGCGTACGGTACCGAGACCATTCCGCGCGTCGACAAAATCACCGGCCCGGGCAACGCCTTTGTTGCCGCTGCCAAGCAGATTGTCTCGGGTGACGTGGGTATCGACATGGTCGCCGGTCCCTCCGAGGTCTGCGTGCTGGCCGATGCCACGGCCAAGCCTATGGTGGTCGCGGCCGACCTGATGGCTCAGGCCGAGCACGATCCGCTGGCGGCCTGCTATCTGGTGACCTGCGACGAGCAGTTTGCGCGTGAGGTCGAGGCGGGTATCGACATTCTGGTAGCGCAGTCCCCGCGTGCCGAGATTACGTGCGCTTCGCTCGATAACGAAGGCGCCATCGTGGTGGCCGCCGACATGGCGGCCGCCGTCGAGGCCGTGAACACCGTGGCGCCCGAGCACCTTGAGCTGCACTGCAAGGATGCGATGGGCCTGCTCGGCGGCATTCGCAACGCCGGCGCCATCTTTGTGGGCGCTTGGAGCTCCGAGCCGCTCGGCGATTACGTTGCCGGTCCCAACCACACGTTGCCGACCGGCGGCACGGCCATGTTCTCCAACCCGCTTTCGGTCGAAGAGTTCGTTAAGCGCTCGAGCGTTATATGCTATACGCCCGAGGGCCTGCTCTCCGACGCTCCCGCTACGCAGCGTCTGGCCGAGGCCGAGGGCCTGTGGGCGCACGCGCTTTCGGCCGCACTGCGTCGCCGCGTGTTGGAGCAGGGCGAGGATGCCGTGAGCGCCGAGTCGCTCGCCGCGGCCGACCTGACCAAGGTTGCCTGGCCGGGCGACGCCGTGGCGACGGTTGCCGAGGGCGTGGACCTGGCGGCTGCAGGCGCAGATGGCGCTGGCGTAACCGGCGGGGAGGCCTAATATGGCCGAACTCACGCCTCGCATGAAGGAGCTCGTCCAGCCTTGCCTGGCCGGTATTGAGCCCTACGATCCCAACTTTACGCCCACGCGCATCAACCTTTCGGCCAACGAGAACACCTATCCCGTGCCGGCTGGCGTGCGCGAGGCGGTCGACGCCGCCCTGGCTGCCACGCCGCTCAACCGCTATCCCGATCCCATGTCCAACGATCTGCGCGACGAGCTTGCCGCTTGGCATGGTGTGGCGCGCGAGAATGTCTGCGTGGGCAACGGCGGCGACGAGCTGCTCTATAACTACCTGTTGGCGTTTGGCGGCGCGGGACGGACCCTGCTCAACTGCCCGCCGTGCTTTAGCGAGTATGCGTTCTTTGCGTCGCTCTGCCAGACCGAGGTGCGCGACGTGTGGCGCGACCCCGCGACCTTTGAGCTCGACCAGGCCGCCGTGCTTGCGGCGGCACCCGAGTGTAACCTGGCAATCGTGACCTCGCCCAACAACCCCACGGGTGACGTGGCACCGCTCGACTTTGTCGCGGCGCTGTGCGATGCGTGCCCCGGCATGGTAATGGTTGACGAGGCCTACGTGGAGTTTGCCGACGATTCGTTTGGCGCGGCCACCACGGCGCAAGGCCTTATCGCCGAGCATCCCAACCTGGTGATTCTACATACGCTGTCCAAGGCGTTTGGCGCCGCCGGCACGCGTCTGGGCTATGTGATTGCGGCACCCGAGGTCGTCGACGTGTTCGCGGCGATTCGCCAGATCTATTCAGTTAACGTGCTGAGCCAGGCGGCAGCACTTGCCTGCGTGCGTGCCCGTGATGCCTACACGCCCGTGGTGGCACAGATCGCATCCGAGCGCGAGCGCGAGCTGTGCGCCCTGCGCGCAATGGCTGCCGATGGCATGCCCGTGGAGGCATGGCCGAGCGCGGCGAACTTTGTGCTCGTGCGCACGCCGCATGCCACGCGCGTGCGCGAGCGTCTGCGCGACGAGTATTCGATTTTGGTGCGCGACTTTAGCTACGCGCCGGGGCTTGCGGACTGTCTGCGCATCACTGTGGGTACGCCGCAGGAAAACGACGAGGTGCTGGCCGCGTTTGCCGCGCTGGTGAAGGAGGAGATGTAGATGGACCGCTATGCCGAGGTAACCCGCAAGACGGGCGAGACCGACATTGTCGTAAAGCTCGACCTGGACGGATCTGGCGTGTGCGATATCTCGACCGGCGTGCCGTTTTTCGACCACATACTCAACGCTTTTGGCCGCCATGGCCTGTTCGATCTGACGGTGCATGCGGTGGGCGACGTCGAGGTCGACGCGCACCACACCGTCGAGGACACGGGCATTGTGCTGGGCGAGGCGTTTTGCCGGGCGCTGGGCGACAAGGCGGGTATTACGCGCTTTGCCGACGCGGCGATCGCCATGGACGAGACACTCGTGATGGCCGCCGTGGATATCTCGGGTCGCGGGCAGGCCTATTGCGAGCTGCCCGTGCCGACTGAGCGCGTGGGCAGCTTTGATACCGAGCTGGCCGTCGAGTTCTTCTATGCCTTTGCGCGCGATGCCAAGCTCACGCTGCACGTGCGCGAGCTGGCGGGCGGCAATTCGCACCACATTATCGAGGCCGCCTTTAAGGCCGTGGGCCGCACGATGCGCCGCGCCTGCGAACTCGATCCCCGCGTGCAGGGTATCCCCAGCACCAAGGGCTCGCTGTAACCGTCACAAGGGTAAAACCACCACGAAGATGCCTGTCCTCTTTGTGGTGGTTTTGGATGATGAGAAGTGGAGGGGTCGCGTGGGCGAACCGAAGATCGTGGTGGTCGACTACCACAAGGGCAACTTGTCGAGCGTCGTGCGCGGGCTTGCGCGCGCCGGTGCTGCCGCCTGCACGTCGGACGATCCGGAGCAGATCCGCAACGCCGACGGCCTGGTCATCCCGGGCGTGGGTGCGTTCTATGACGCGATCGCCTTTATGCGTCAGAGCGGCGAGGAGGTGGCCGTGCTCGATGCCGTTGCCGCCGGAACTCCGCTGCTCGGCATCTGCCTGGGCCTTCAGCTGTTTTTTGAGCGCGGCAACGAGGGCGTGCCTGCGAACGAGGACGCGGACGCGGACGACGATGCCTCCGAGCAGGCCGGTGGTCCCTGGGTCGATGGCCTGGGCATCATGCGTGGCTCGTGCACGCACCTGGAGTCGAGCCGTCTGAAGGTCCCGCACGTGGGCTGGGACCAGGTGCGCATGACGCCCGCCGGTGCGGCCGATCCGTTGCTTGCCGGTTTTGCCGAGGGCGCCAACATGTATTTCACTCACAGCTACGCGGTGGGTGACGACGCCGATGCCGCCGATGTGCTGGCGCGCACGCACTATACGCGGAGCTTTCCGTGCATCGTGCGCCACGGTAACGTGTGGGGTTGCCAGTTCCATCCCGAGAAATCCTCCGCGCTGGGTCAGCGCATCCTTAAGAACTTCGTCAACATCGTCGAGGAGGTTGGCCGATGATTCTGTTTCCCGCAATCGATCTGATCGCCGGCAAGGTCGTGCGCCTGGAGCGCGGCGACCGCAGCCGCTGCAAGGTATATTCCGACGACCCCGTGGCCGTTGCCCGCTCGTTTGCCGAGCAGGGCGCGAACTGGGTGCACGTCGTCGACCTGTCCGCCGCCTTTGGTGAGGACGAGGACGCGTGCGCTGCCAACTCGGCAGCGATTAAGGCCATCTGCGGCGTTGACGGTCTGTCCGTGGACGTGGGCGGCGGCGTCCGCTCGCTTGCACGCATCGATGAGCTGGCCGGCTATGGTGCTCGCCGCATCGCACTAGGCACCGTGCTGGTGACCGAGCCGGGTTTTGCCGAAGTGGCAGCCCAAGGCTTTGGCGAGTTGCTGGTGGCAGACATCGCCGCACGCGACGGTCAGGTCAAGGTGAACGGCTGGCGTGACGGCGCGGGCGTGGCACTCGACGACGCCGTGGCGCAGCTCACCGAGCTGGGCTTTAAGCATCTGGTGTATACCGATATCGCGCGCGACGGCATGCAGACGGGCATCGACGTCGCAGCATATCGCCATGTGGCGCAGGTCGCGGGCTTTCTCGTCGTGGCTTCGGGCGGCATCTCGACGCTCGACGATATCCGCGCACTGGCCGCGGTGGGCGAGGTTGCCATCGAGGGCGCCATTACCGGCCGTGCGCTCTACGAGGGCAATTTTACGCTGGCCCAGGCGCTGGCCGCCGCCCGAGGGGAGGCGTAGCCCATGCTTACCAAACGCGTGATTCCCTGCTTGGACGTCAAGGACGGCCGCGTGGTCAAGGGCGTCAACTTTGTGAGCCTGCGCGATGCGGGCGACCCGGTGGAGCTGGCCCGCGCCTACGACCGCGAGGGTGCGGACGAGGTCGTATTTTTGGACATTACCGCGACGAGCGACAACCGCGCGACAACCATCGAGATGGCGGCGCACGCGGCCGAGGAGCTCGCTATTCCCTATACCGTGGGCGGCGGTTTTCGCGACTTGGCGGGCATGCGGACTATGGTTGCCGCCGGCGCCGACAAGGTGTCGCTTAACTCTGCCGCCGTGCGCGATCCGTCGTTGATCAGCCAGGCCGCCGCGGCGTTTGGCAGCCAGGCCGTGGTTGTGGCGATTGATGCCAAGCGTGTGGGCCTGCCCGGCGCATCCGGTGCCGACAAGTGGGAGGTCTTCACGGCGGGCGGTCGCAACGCCACGGGTATCGATGCGGTGGCGTGGGCCGAGGAAGCGGCTCGTCGCGGCGCCGGTGAGATCTTGCTCACCAGCATGGATCGCGACGGCACCAAGGCTGGCTTCGACCTGGCACTCACCCGTGCCGTGGCGCGCGCAGTGCCGATTCCCGTCATCGCGAGCGGCGGCGTGGGCACGCTCGAGCATTTTGCCGAGGGTGTGATTGAGGGCGAGGCCGATGCCGTGCTGGCGGCGAGCGTCTTTCACTTTGGAACCTTCAGCATCCGTCAAGTGAAGGAGTATATGGCCTCTCAAGGCATCCCTGTCAGACTGGACTTTTAGCGCTGCGGTTTGCCCAGGCACCGCATCTTGCCGCTCAACCCGTCGCTCGCGTACCAAAGTACGCGTCGCTCCTCTTTCACGGCAACCTGCGGCACCCGGACAGCCCTCGCCGACCTGTGGAATTTCATTTGTTACTTGGGAGAAATGATGACTGAGGTAGTAGAAGCGGCTGATCTTAAATATGACGCCCGCGGGCTGATTCCTTGTGTGGTTCAGCAGTATGACACCGGCGAGGTGCTTATGGTTGCTTGGATGAACGAGGAGTCGGTGGGGCTGACGCTCAAGACCGGCACCACGTGGTTTTGGAGCCGCAGCCGCCAGGAGCTCTGGAACAAGGGCGCGACGAGTGGCAACATGCAGGGGGTCAAGGAGCTCTGGGCCGACTGCGATAGCGATACGCTGCTGGTCAAGGTGGACTCGCCGGGCCCGGCCTGCCATACCGGCAACCGTACCTGCTTCTTTAAGCGCGTGGAAGGGGGAGTGCGATGAAAGTTGTGACGCCGTTCGAGGTCGCCGACTGCAACACCGAGCTCCTCCGCGCGGGCGTGCCATGCCGCGTGCACCTGACTGATGCCTGCGGGGCGCAGTCGCTTTGGCTCGAGGCCGAGAAGGAAAGGCTCGATGAGGCCCATGCCGTCATCGTCGAGTTCTTTGAGAAAAAGGGCGCAAAGCCTCGGTTCGATGAGACCGGTGCCTACTTTACGCTGCAGTAACGAGAGGAAATAACCATGGGAGTCAGAACAGCTAACGTGCAGCTGGGAAATATCGGCGAGACGCTGACAGGTCTGGCCGAGGTGATTCACGGTCGTCGCGATGCGTCGCCACAGGAGAGCTACACCGCCCGTCTGCTGACCGACGTCGAGGACGAGCTGCTCAAGAAGCTTGCCGAGGAGGCGAGCGAGGTGATCATGGCCTGCAAGGATAACGACCACGATCACATTCGCTACGAGGCCGGCGACCTGATCTACCACCTGCTCGTGACGCTCGAGCGCTACGGCATCACCCTCGACGAGCTGGCCGGCGAACTCAACGCTCGCCGCCACTAGTTATTGGGGACGTTCTTAAACGACTAGTTAGGCGAGGGGCGTGGATTCCCATTCGCCGGTGGGGTGGGGGATATCGAAGGCCCGGTAGCCGCAGTCGTAGGCGTGGGCCTGGGCCTCGCGGATGTTCCAGCAGATGTCGCAGGCGCGGTGCGCGTCCGAGCCAAAGGTGATGGGCACCTCGGCATGGGCGAAGCGGCGCAACAGCCCGGTCGCGGGGTAGTAATCGTCGAGCCCCTTGCGCGGTGCGGCGGTCGAGACCTCAACGCGGCGACCTGTATCGTGGGCGCATTCGGCCATCTGCTGCCAAAACGGCGCGGGGTCAAAGTCGGGTGCAAAGCCCTCCTTCGAAAAGCGCATGACCAGGTCGGGGTGGGCCATCACGTCAAAGTTAAGCGAGCTTTCGCAAGCACGACACCAGTCGTCGACGTAGCGCTCCCACACGCCGCGCACGCCCAGGTTTTCCCAAACATGCAGGTTGGTATCGTCGTCGATCCAGCCGCAAAGGGAATCGGGCGTATCGGGGCGCGCGACGTCCTCTGTCTCTGCCGTGCCCGCAGCGCCTGCCGCAATATCGCCCGGGTCGCCAATCCAGTGCACGCTGCCCAAACGCACGACGGCACCCTGGGACCAGTGCTCAACCAAAGGCTCACAACCTTCGTACCAATCGCATTCAAATCCGTAGATAAACTCGAGCTCTGGCGCGATCTGCGCGGCAAGTTTGCGGGCGTCCTCAAAGGCCAGACGATGTGCCGGCAGATTGTCCTCGGCAACCTGCACCTCGCAGTTGGCGTCCATGCTGGCGGGCAGGGTGAGGTGGTCGGTCGAGACCATGACGCGGCAGCCGGCCGCAGCGGCGGCGCGAACGTTGTCCTTAAACGATGCGTGGCCGTCCGAAAATGAGGTATGGGTATGGCAATCGACCAGCGGGCAGGCGGGCATGGCGACTCCTTTGCATTTGGCGAATCCGCTCCATTGTAACGGCGCTGTCCCCGACGCGACGAGCGCGCTGGGGCCGAAATCGACTGGAAAGGTGGGTTGCGTGCGAGGGTCGCCACGCAGCATCGGCCTCGCTCCAAAACGTGTACGTCAGCCTCCAAAACCGACAAAAAATGACATGTTTGGAGGCTGACGTACACGTTTGGATAGGGGTGAGGGCGGCGACGGACGAATGTCACGCCTGTGCCACGTCCGATGTGCTAGCGTTTGGGTGAATAAAACGAGCCCGTGCGGAAAGGATTCGGACCGTATGCAACGTGGAAGTACATCTCCGCTGTCCCGCGAGACCGATGCGCCCGAAACTATCGTCAAGCTGGAGTGCGACATCGATGACGCGTCGCCCGAGGTGCTTGCCTACGCTGCCGATTGCCTGCGCAAGGCCGGCGCCCGCGAGGTGCATTGGTTGCCGCTTTACTGCAAAAAGGGCCGCCCCGGATGGCAGTTGCAGGTGATCTGCTCACACGAGGATATCGAGCGCCTGCAGACGATTATCTTTTTGGAGACCACGACCAACGCCATTCGTCGCCAGGTGATGGAACGCGTTTGCCTGCCGCGCCGATTCGAGCAGGTGACAACGCCTTGGGGCGAGGTATCCGTTAAGGTGGCGACCCTGCCCGATGGCAGTGAACGTGCGGCTCCCGAGTACGAGGACTGTGCTCGCCTTGCCCGCGAGCACAACGTGCCGCTCCAACGCGTGATGCAAGCGGCCCAAGCCGCGGCGTTGCGATTTGAGTGATGCGGGCGAGTGACGCGCCGCGCCAATCCAATTAACCCCACCGAAAGGACTCCCCATGAAATACCTCATCGCTTCCGACATCCATGGCTCGGCATACTGGGCCGAGCGCCTCTGCACTGCCATCGAATCCGAACAGCCCGACCGCATTGTGCTGCTGGGCGACCTGCTCTACCACGGCCCGCGTAACGACCTGCCGCGCGACTACGCTCCCAAACGCGTGATTCCGCTGCTCAACGCCCTGGCCGACCGCATCATCGCGGTGCGCGGCAACTGCGACGCCGAGGTTGACCAGATGGTGCTCGACTTTCCCGTCATGGCCGACTACGCCACCCTGTTTGACGAGACCGGCCGCGAGCTGTTCCTGACGCACGGCCACGTCTTTGGCGCCGGCATGCACAACAGCGTCGACCATGCGCCCGTGCTGCCCGAGGGCTCCGCGCTCGTCTACGGCCATACGCACATTAAGGTCAACGAAGCGAGCGCGACGCACCCGGGCCTGTGGCTCTTCAATCCCGGTAGCGTGAGCATTCCCAAAGACGGCACGCACAGCTACGGTATCTACGAGGGCGGCGCGTTCCGCCACGTGATCCTGGAGGAGGAGTAACCATGTCCGAGCATATGGCTCAGCAAAATGCCGAGGGCTCGCGCGATCTGTCCACGCTGGTCGACGCGTCGGCCGAGCTGCAGCATTTGGTGCAGACTATCTGGCGTCTGCGTCAGCCCGATGGCTGCCCGTGGGACCGCGAACAGACGCATCAGAGCATCGGCAAGAACATGATCGAGGAGGCCTACGAGGCGCTCGATTGCATCGAGGTCGACGACGCGGCACACCTGCGCGAGGAACTCGGCGACGTGCTCATGCAGGTAGTGCTGCATGCACAGATTGCGGCGGACGCCGGCGAGTTTACGCTGGCTGACGTGGCACGCGATATCGACGCCAAGCTCATCCGCCGTCATCCGCACGTGTTTGGCGATGCGGACGCCGAGAGCTCCGATGAGGTGCTCAAGATTTGGGACGAGGTCAAGCTTGCCGAGAAGGCCGCCAAGGACAAGGCTGTGGCGGCGGGCGAGGCTGCGCCCGAGGGCCTGCTCGACGGCGTGCCCACGCATCTGCCGGCGCTGATGCAGGCGCAGAAGGTGTCGCGCAAGGCGGCGGCCGTGGGCTTTGAGTGGGAGACGGTCCAGGACGTGTGGGACGAGGTCGCCGAGGAGCGTGCCGAGTTTGAGGCCGAGGCTCCCGGCTCGTCCGAGCGCGAGATGGAGTTTGGCGACCTGCTCTTTGCCCTGGTCAACGTTGCACGCAAGGAGGGCATCGACGCCGAGAGCGCCCTGCGCGCGAGCACGGCAAAGTTCCGCCGTCGCTGGGCCGCGATGGAGCAGATGGCGGCCAACGCCCATGTGGATCTGGCTGAGCTTTCGACCCACGGCCTCAACGACCTGTGGGACGCCGCCAAGGCGGAGGAGTAAGACTGCGGGAACGACGGGCTGACACGCCCCATCGTTCCCGCTAAATTTTTCGAAATACAAGTGTATCCCTCGGCTAACTTAGGGCATAATGCAAAAAGTGCGACATGGCTAACTTACGGAGGCACACCGACGGTGCACGGTCAGCCGGTCGCTTGCATCCATTACGTTTCCAAGTGAGAGGGAGACAACATGAGCGATATTTTGGACGTCTACGGTCGCGAGGTGCTCGACAGCCGCGGCAACCCCACCGTCGAGGTCGAGGTCGTGCTCGAGGACGGCAGCTTCGGCCGCGCGATGGTGCCTTCGGGCGCTTCGACCGGCGCCTTTGAGGCATGCGAGCTGCGCGACGGCGACAAGGGTCGCTACCTGGGCAAGGGCGTCTCGCAGGCCGTCGAGCACGTCAACAACGAGTGCGCCGATGCCGTCGTGGGCCTCGATGCCTTCGATCAGCGCGCCGTCGATGCCGCGCTGGTCGCCGCGGACGGTACCCCCAACAAGACCAAGCTCGGCGCTAACGCCATTCTGGGCGTGTCGCTGGCCGTCGCCCGCGCCGCTGCCGAGTCGGCGGGTCTTTCACTGTACCAGTACCTGGGCGGCGTCAACGCCCATCTGCTGCCCACGCCTATGATGAACATCCTCAACGGCGGCGTGCATGCCGACAACAACGTCGACTTCCAGGAGTTCATGATCATGCCGGTGGGCGCCCCGAGCTTTGCCGAGGGCCTGCGTTGGTGCGCCGAGGTCTACCACACCCTCAAGGGCGTGCTGCACGAGGCGGGCCTGGGCGGCGGCGTGGGCGACGAGGGCGGCTTTGCGCCCAACCTCAAGACCAATGCCGAGCCGTTCGAGTACATCACCAAGGCCGTGGAGAAGGCCGGCTTTAAGCCCGGCGTCGACTTCATGTACGCCATGGATCCGGCATCGACCGAGTTCTACAACGCCGAGACCGGCATGTACGAGCTCAAGGGCGAGGGTGTTGAGTACACGAGTGCCCAGATGGTCGATTACTGGGAGAAGCTCGTCGACACCTATCCCATCATCTCCATCGAGGACGGCATGGCCGAGGAGGACTGGGACGGTTGGGTTGAGCTTACCCGCCGCATTGGCAACAAGGTGCAGCTGGTGGGCGACGACCTGTTCGTCACCAACACCGAGCGCCTCAAGAAGGGCATCGAGCTGGGTGCCGCCAACGCGATCCTGGTCAAGGTCAATCAGATCGGCACGCTCACCGAGTCGCTCGAGGCCATCGAGACCGCCAAGGAGGCCGGTTACGCCTGCATCGTGAGCCACCGCTCCGGCGAGACCGAGGATTCCACGATCGCCGACCTGGTCGTGGGCGTCAATGCCGGCCAGATCAAGTCGGGCGCCCCGTGCCGCAGCGACCGTATCGCCAAGTACAACCAGCTCATTCGCATCGAGGACAAGCTCGAGGGCAGCGCGCGCTACGCCGGCAAGGCCGCGTTCTACAACATTCGCTAAACGGGCGAATTTGGCGAGGGGGAGGCTGACTCGGTTCCGTCCCGCCTTGACTGGATGCTGCAAAGCGCCATGGGCGCTGGGCCATACGGCTCAGCGCCTTTTTTATGTCGAGCAAAGGCTGGCGAAGGCGGTGCGGGCGCTCGTGCTATAACTAAAGGACTTAGCGCAAACAAACCTCAACCGCACAAGGCGCACATGGATCAGATTTACGACAACAGGTACTATTCCGCCGGTTCGCGCGAGCCGTCGCCTCGCCGTGCGCGCACGGTGCAGCTCGGTGGGTCCGCCTACGCCGGCGTCGATCGCTCCACGCAGCGCCCGACAAGTACCTCGCGCTCCAATGCTCAAGTGAATACTTCGACAGATGGACCGGTGCGCCCGGCACGTTCGTCGCATACGTCGCGCCCCTCGACTCAGGCACACGACAAATCGAGCAGGCCCTCGAACCGTTTTTCGGGCTCGGACTTTATGCGCTACGCCAACGACAACGCGGTGGTCAAGGCGATCTATGACTTTACGCATGGCCCTCTGCGTCCGCTGTTTATCGGTATCGTGGTGGCGCTGGTGCTCGTGAGCCTGTATTTCCCCGTGCGCGATCTGTACGTGGCAAAGCGTTCGAGCGATATCTTGGCCAAGCAGGTCGAGATTCGCCAGCAATACAATGATGAGCTGCAAAAAAGCGTCGACAAGCTGCTCTCGGAGGAGGGTATCAAGGACGCGGCGTCCGAGGACCTGGGCCTGGTGATGCCCGGCGAGAAGAAGATTGACGTGCTAGGCTTGGACGACGATTCGGACTCGTCGTCGAGCAAAAAGTCCTCAAACGCCAAGAAGGCCAGCGAAGTGGCCAAGGAAATCGAAGAAGTCGGCAAGGACGCGCCGTGGTACATCCAGGCGCTCGACATGCTGTTTGGGTTTAACGGCGTCGAGGGTCAGACGGTCGTGTCCAACGGCAAATAGCGCCCGGAGGGGAGCCCGCAATGACAAATTGCAAACGCTATAAGGTAGCCGCGATCGACCTGGGAACGGTGTCGTCGCGACTGGTGTTGGCCCAGGTCGAGGGCGGAGCGATTGTGGAATCGTCCAAGCATACCGAGATTACCGACCTGGGCGAGGGCGTGGACACGACGGGGCGCTTTTGCAAGGCGGCTGTCGAGCGTGTGCTCGCTGCGTGTCACATGTTTGTGGACGAGGCCCGTGCCTTTGGGGCCGTGTGCGTCTGCACCACGTGTACGAGTGCCGCGCGCGATGCGTCCAATGCCGCGCTACTGTTGGACGGTCTGCGCGATCTGGGGCTTGAGCCACAGGTGATTCCGGGCGAGGTCGAGGCGCGCCTGACGTTTTTCGGCGTGGCGCACGACTTTGCCGGCGAGCGCATCATTGTTGCCGATTCGGGCGGCGGATCCACGGAGCTCGCGACTGGCGTGTACGCGCCGGAGCGCGGCGTCTTTGCGCTGGAGGGAACGCGCTCGCTGGACATCGGTTGTCGCCGCGTGACGGAGCGCTTTTTCTCCGCGTTGCCGCCCGCGGATGGCGAGCTTGCTGCCGCTGCCGCGTGGGCAGGCGAGCAGTTTGCCGCCTATTTTGAAGGCCTGCCTGTCGACTTTGAGCGCGCCGAACGCTTAGTCGCGGTGGGCGGCACGGTGACTACGCTGGTGGCTCTGGTCCACGAGCTGGAGCCGTATGATTCGAGCTTTGTGCACCTGCGCGAGCTTTCGATGGAGCAGGTTTCGGCTGCCATCGAGCGTATGTCCGCGCTGGATGTGGAGGGTATCGCCGCGCTACCGGGTGTACAGCCCAAACGCGCGGGCGTGATTCTGGCCGGCGTCGTGGTGATTCGCGAGCTCATGCGAGCCGGCGGCTACAAGACGCTCACCGTAAGTGAGAACAGCCTCCTCGCCGGCATGGCCGCCACCATCAACGAGGTTCTCGACGGCGCGACCCCCACCATCGCCTGGACCCCGAGCCTGAGCACCCTCCAATAAGTTGCGGTGAAATACGGACTAAAATCGCCCTTTCGGGCCCCAAACAGTCCCTATTCCACCGCAACTCAACAGCCGGCACTTAGGGACGTTCCTTTTCTGCCGGCACCTGGGGACAGTCCTTGCGGGGCGTCCCCACAGCGCCTATGCCAGCTTGTCGATTTGCCCAATCTCCCAAAGCGGAATATTGACGAGCATGCCTTCATCTCTATATGCCGCCAGGGAGGTCCTCACACAACGCATGAGCTTGAATTTTTCGCAGGCTATTTTCAGGCTCTTTGCTTTGAGGTTCTCCGCCGCCTTGACCTCAAGCGGAAGCACGGTTCCCGCATGGTCGATGGCAAAGTCGGTTTCGGCATTGCCGGAGGTAGAGGACCAGTACGCAGGACTTTTGCCTTGCAGCAAGAGTTCCTGTGCGACATATTGCTCGGTGAGCGAGCCCTTAAACTCAGTGAAAACAGCGGATCCGTTTAGGACGATGGTCGGGGGGAGGCTGGAGAGCGCTCCAAGGATGCCGGTGTCAATGCAAAATAGTTTGAAGCCCGAGAGATCCTCATAGCTCAAGAGCGGTGCTCTGAGGGCAGAAACGCGCGGAACCTTATGAACGATTCCGTAGTCCGCGAGCCACTGGAGGCTTTCCTCAAAATCGCGTGCGCGCGCTCCGGGGCGAAGGGCGCCATAGACAAACTTCTTGTTCTCCTTGGCAAGCTGGCCGGGAAGGGATTTCCAAACCAACCTCATGCGCTCGACGATGCGGGCGGGTGCATGTTTGCCAAAATCGGATTCGTAAGCCTCGATGATTTGCTGCTGAAGCCTTCGGGCTTCGATGAAGTCGCGTGTCTCGGCGAAAGCGGAGACAACTTCGGGCATACCACCGACAACAAGGTATTCCTTGAGCAAGTGCTCGAGCTTTTCGGTAACGTTTGCTAGAAGGTTCATGTCTGCGGCAAGGATGGCGTCGGCGAGCGGGTTGCCGTCGACGGCACGAACGAACTCGGCAAACCCCATGGGACGCATGGTGAGCTGGTCGATTTTGCCGACGGGAAATGACTCGTTTTCGCGTCGGAGCGCGAGACCCATATAGGAGCCGGCTGCTACGATGTGGTATTCGGGTGCAAGTTCGTTGAAGTACTTGAGCGAGGTGATCCCGTGTGGCGCCTCTTGGATCTCGTCGAAGATGATGAGCGTGTCTGCCGGCGTTATGGTTTGGCCACTTAGGAGTTCTATCTGGGAGATGATGCGCTTGGGGTCGAGGTCCCCATCGAACAGCGAACGTGCGCTCGGCTCGAGCATAAAGTCAAAACGAATGACGTTTCGATACTGCTGGCTTGCGAATTTGTTAAGAAGCCACGTCTTTCCTGTCTGGCGGGCTCCCTTAAGCAAGAGAGGTTTGCGATTCGCCCTTGATTTCCAAGCGATAAGTTCACTCATAAGCTGTCGTTGCATATTGCCTCCCAACCCTCTCGGCTAGTATAAGGCCATATGCGCGTTTCCCTTGGAAAATGTGCGAGACAACCACGTTTTTCCATCGAAAAATGTGCGAGACAACCACGTTCTTCCATCGAAAAATGTGGGAGTATCAACCTAAGCTGCGGTGAAATAGTTCTTAAATAGGCTGGTAAACAGCATAAACAAGAACTATTCCACCGCAACTTATCATCCGTGTCGGCATCCACAAGAAACGAGACCGCGTCTCCGGGGGACACGGGCTCGTAAGCACTACATGGTAGGGGCGGTGGGACGTCTGCGAATTTGCGCAGCAAATACGCACCGGCCTCGGTCGCCTGCCGGCGCCCTCGCCGGCTCGCTACAAACGCTCCGCGTTTGCTTAACGCTCGCCCCCTCGCGGGTTCGAGCCCCACCGGCGTGCAAAAGAAACGAGCCCGCGTCTCCGGGGGACACGGGCTCGTAAGCACTACATGGTAGGGGCGGTGGGACTCGAACCCACAATCCTTGCGGCGAGAGATTTTAAGTCTCCTGCGTATGCCAATTCCGCCACGCCCCCGTGAGACTAGAAGTCTAGCACAAGCCGTCCGTTACGCGTTGACGGCCATCGAGTGCTGGCCTGACTTTTCCAAGTACTCGGCAAACTTGGCTTCGTCGCCCTTGTTCTGGTACTGCAGGGCCAGCAGGTACTCCAAGCGGCAGCGCTTGACCGGGTCGTCGCCGACATCCTCGAGCATGCGCTCCAGCTCGGGAATGTCGTTGTGACGCTTGAGGATCATCGTGTCGTACATCAGCTGGCACTCGTGCGCGACCGCCTCGGCCTGACCGCCCTCAAAGCCCTTGATTTCGTGCAGCAGCTCCTTGGACTTTTTGCGGTCCTCCTGGCCAACGTAGTAGTTAAAGGCCTTGATCACCAGGTCGACGCGCTGCATCTTGGGCAGGTTGAGTCCCAGCAGCAGGTCGAACATCTCGCCGGCGCGCTCGTGGTCCTCGCGCAGCAGATAGGAGTTTAGACGCAGGTAGTCGCGGTTGTAGCGCGGGTACAGCATGCTGGTGAGTTTGCCGTCGAGCAAACGATCGAACTCGGCCCACTGTTTGGCGGCCATCAACTGTTGCAGGCGTTTAAACGTAGTGCGTTTTTTGACGCTAAAGAACACCGATACGGCGATACAGATGATAACGACGGCGGTCCAGAGTGTGCGGGAATCGGGCATGTTAGGATCCTTAGTCGCTCATAAAGCGAGCGGTATGACAACACGTACTAGATGTATTATACGCAGCGCACAAGCAAACTGGCATAAAAGCTCATCGAGGCTGAGTGCCATCGCTCGCTGCGGTACACTTACCTAAAGTAAACCATGAAGGGAGACATTACCTATGAAGAAGATCGTTTTGGCTTGCGGTGCTGGCGCTGCTACTTCCACGCTCGTTGCCCAGAAGGTCGCCACCATGCTCGATGCCAACGGTTATGCCGGCAAGTACGAGATCGTGCAGTGCGCTATCTCCGAGGCCAAGGATTACTGCGACGAGGGCGCTGACCTGCTGATCGCCACCACCGTTGCCCCCGAGGGACTCACCTGCCCGTACGTGAGCGGCGTGCCCTTCATGACCGGCATGAACCGCGTCGCTGCCGAGAAGGCCGTCCTCGACGTCATGGCTCAGTAGGCGCTGACTGTATGAGTGAGCAGAACGCCAATCCGGTCGAGCTCTTTGGCATGCGCGTTGCCCATGTGGGCATTAACGCCACCGACCCGGCAGATGCCCTGGAGATCGCGGAGCTGTTCTCGACGATGATGGGCCTGCCCGTTATCGAGACCCCGGTTTCGTACTTTAACGATTCGCTGATCGAGGTCATGAAGCAGAACGGTCGTGGCACCAAGGGCCACATCGGCTTTGCCGTCAACGACATCGATGCGGCCGAGAAGTGGTTTGCCGAGCGCGGGCTCGAGGTCAACGAGGAGTCGCGCGTGCTGCTGCCCGACGGCGGCACTAAGCTCGTGTACTTTAAGCGCGAGTTCGCCGGCTTCGCCGTGCACCTGTGCCGCGAGTAGCGCACAAGCTGCCATAGCTAACGAAAAATGGGGTAAGGCCACGTGGCCTTACCCCATTTTTAATGCCGAGAGGGTGACTGACGGGCTGCCGTAAAACGAAGGTGAATGCTTTTCCGCGAAGTGAACGAGTGAAATCGGACCCCTGGAGCATCGACACTTTGGAGGCACCGTTTCCTGCGGTTTCGTAAGGTTTTTCCTGCAGTTTTGGCGTCAAAAAGTGTGGATGCTTCGGGGGTCCAAAATAGGTCGTTCACTTCGCGGAAAAGCATTCACCTTCGATTCGTGAGAGACGCCCCTACCGCGGCAGGCGAATCGTAAAGCGGCTGCCGACGCCCTCGACTGAGGTCACACCAATGACGCCGCCGTGGCTGTCGACGATCCACTTGGCGATGGCGAGCCCCAGACCCGAGCCCTGCGCGCCGGCATCGCGCGCGTTGTCGGCGCGGTAGAACCGTTCAAACGCGTGAGCTGCGGATTCCTGGTTCATGCCGATGCCCTCGTCCTCAACGCTTATGTCGACCGTGCCCGCGCCCGCATCCGGCGCTACGCCAAACGAGATGGGCGTGCCCGCGTCCGAATACTTGGCGGCGTTTTGCACGATCACGCGCAGAGCCTGCTTCACGAGCGCCACGTCGACGGGCGCGTCGCAGCGCGGGTCGCTGGCAAGCAAGGCGTCAAAAGCCAGCCGATACGTGTGCTCGGTATCGATCATCTGCGATTCCTCGCATACCTCGCCGACCAGTGCGGCCAGGTTAGTATTCGCACGCCGCAGGACCGTGCGCCCGGCATCGCCGCGTGCCAAAAACAGCAGCTGTTCCACGAGCTCCTGCATGTGCTCGCTTTCGGCCTTGAGGGACGCGATGGATTCTGCCAGCACGTCCGGGTCGTCTTTGCCCCAGCGGTCGAGCATGTTCACGTAGCCCTGAATCACCGCGATGGGCGTGCGCAGCTCGTGGCTCGCGTCGTTGACAAAGCGCATCTGCTGCAGCTTGGCCTCTTGCATCTGGCGCAGCAGGCGGTTGAGCGCGACCTCGATGCTTGCCAGGTCGGCGTCGCCGGTGGTGACGCTCGGCGAGTCGACGCTTGCGCGCTCGATGGCCTGCTCCAGCGTTTCCATCTTGCCGCCGGAGAGCTGCATGCGGCCGAGTTCGTCCACGCGCAGGGCCAGATCGTTGAGCGGCGCCATGGTGCGGCGCACGCGGCGGGCGCCGCCGAGCATGTTGAGCACGCTGATGACCTGCCAACCCACAACGACAAGGTAGAGAGGCCATAGCGTGACGAGGTCCTGCGCGAGGGGGAAAGTCTTGGTGGTACGCGCAAGCTCGACGGTATAGGTGAGCGTTGTCAGGTCCCAGCCGCGCGCGGGCGTCAGCGACATGCTGCGAACGGTGGCGCTGGGGATCCATCCTGCGGTAAACGCGCCGTTGGGCAGCGTCCGGTTGTATCCATAGACGAGGATCGCCACCGCAATAACCAACAGCAACAGATCGAGCCAGACGTAGCTCATCAGGCGGCGCCACATATAGCTCCAGTTGATGGCGCGGGCGATGGAGGTGACGCGCTTGGCCTCGGCATTACGCGCGGCAGACATAGCCCACCCCGCGCACGGTCTGGATGATGCGGGCGCCGCCGGCGTCTTCGATCTTGGCGCGCAGGTGCGCGATGTGCACGTCGACGTTGTTGGTGTCGCCTACGTATTCGTAGCCCAGCGCCTCGTGCGCGATGCGCTCGCGCGTGAGCACGGTGCCGGCATGCGCCATAAGCAGGGCGAGGACGTCGAACTCGCGGGCCGTGAGCGCGATGGGCGAGCCGCCGACCGTGACTTCGCGGCGGTCGGGGTCGAGCGCAACCGAGTCAACGGTAAGCGCGGCGTGGGAGGGCGTGGCAGCGGTCTGGGTCGTGTCGGTTGCCGGGGACATTGTGGCGATACCGGCGCCCGCGCCGCCTGCCGCGCCCGCCCCAGTACCGGCGCCGCCAACGCCCGAAGCCGCCCGCACGGCCTCCGAGCGCTTCAGTGCCACGCGGATCCGTGCGAACAGCTCCTCAATCGCAAATGGCTTGGTCAGGTAATCGTCAGCACCGGCGTCAAGCCCTGCCACCTTGTCCATCACGGCATCGCGCGCGGTGACCATAATCACCGGCACATCCTTGTGCTTGCGGACACGTCGCAAGACCTCCATGCCGTTGAGCTGCGGCAACAGTACGTCGAGCAGAATCAGATCGTAGTCGCGCTCCAGCGCCAGGTCAACGGCGGTGCGGCCATCGGCGGCGTGTTCCACCTGGTAGCCCTCGTGCTCCAGCTCGAGCGTCACAAAGCGGGCGATTTTCTCCTCGTCCTCTACGATCAAGATCCGTGCCATGCGTGCCCCCGTCTGCGATTACTTGTCGTCGTTGAGATTTTGCTTGATGTCGTCCGCGGCGTTGGCAGCGCTATCCATAAGGTTGTTGATGCTGCCGGGCACGTCGCCGTCGCTGTCGATGCGGTAGCGCATGCCAAAGAACAGGCCAATCAGCATCAGCCATATCGTGGCGCCCCAGGCAAACAGCGCGACGATGGGGATCAGGATGGGGATGTTGAGGATGATCGCATCGCGGCGCGTGGCGATAAACTTGGTGTCCAGACTCAGGCGGAAGAGCTTTTTGAGGTACTCCCACACGCTGTCCATCTTCTTGGAGAAGTCGGTCTTTTCGCTCGACTTTTCGTAAGCGACCTGCGCGGCGACCATCTCGGCAGAGGGCTCATCGACTGGCGCGGACTCGGTGGCGGCATGCGCCGACGTGGTCTGGGTCTTGCCCTGCGACTCGAGCCAAATGATGGCATCCAAAACGTTGCCGTCGGCAGCGTCGAGCGCGGCCTTGGCATCGGTGTAGCTCACGTTGCACTTGGTGCGGATAGTTTCAACTTTTTCGAGGTCGTCCATGACCTGTCCTTTCGTTCGATGGGCGCGACGCCGGGCAATTTGCTCGGGTGCGAGCGTTGCGTTCGGCGGTCTGCGTTGCGCCGCCCCGCCCTTGGTCGAACTCTATAGTGCAGGTTATAGATTAAGCGATTCTTGAGCCAAGATTAATGTTGGATGAGTTTTTGGGTGGCAGTGGGAAAAGTATTAGACCTCGATAGCGGGAGATGGTGGGCCGGTACAAAACGGCGTCAAGTGTTGGTCGAGCAGGTGGTTTTCAAGCGATCGGGACATGGCGGGCGGTCGATCGCCTATACTGGTTGGGCTCAACTAGAGAGGTGATAACTAGTTATGAAATCAATCAATGTTGCAGCAGCGATTATTCAGAAGGACGGGAAAATCCTGAGCTGCCAGCGTGGCTACGGCGAGTTTAAAGACGGCTGGGAGTTTCCGGGCGGCAAGCTCGAGCCGGGCGAGACCGGTGAGCAGGCAATCGTGCGCGAGATTCAAGAAGAGCTCGAGGTCACGATCGGTAACCTCGACTATCTTTGCACGGTCGAACATGATTACGAGACGTTCCATCTGTCGATGCAGTGCTACCTAGCTAGCATCCTTTCGGGCGAGTTCAAAGAGCACGCTCACGAGGACATGAAGTGGCTCTATACCAATAACCTGTGGGATGTCGATTGGCTTCCGGCGGACGTTAAAGTCGTTAGGGAGCTCGAAAAGAAACTCAGGCTTATGTAAGAAGGAGCGGGCGTCGCATGGCGGCCCGCTCCTTCTTTGTTACTCTGTCTCACTCAGATCGCTGAGCATAAACTCGTAAATGTCCTGACGCACGGGCGCATTGAGTTCATATTCGATTTCGACGGCGTTGTCGCCGCTCTTAGTTTTAATAGCTTTGAACTCGCCAGTCGGATGCATTTTGCCTAGGAAGTAAAATTCCTTGCCACCCTTATCGTCCTTGTTCTTTCGCATAAACAAATACGTCTTTAGCCCGTTGCCCGGCCATGCCTGCAGACGCTGAATCTCGGGGGAGTTGAGCGTGCGGTTGTTCTTAGAGATTGCAACTAGCTTACTCGGCGAAACAAAGCGGTCTTCATACTGAATGGACTCGCTAATGTCGGGTGCCTTGTCATAGTTAATAAACACGGGGAATGTATTGGTCTTCTCGTCGTAGAAGTAGCCGCCAAGATTTTGGCCGTTGATGTTCTTTTCCCAGTTCATCAAGCGGCAAACTTCTTCGTACGTGTACTTGGCGTTGAGAACGAAATTTGTGTTTTGGTACGTCTCGGCATAGTCGAGTCGGTTACGCGCAATGCCAAAATCCAGCACCTCGAGAATCTGGCGCTTGAACTCTGCGTTGCGCAGAGCGGTCGCAAACGCTTCGGTCAGACGAGGTCCGCATCCATCGTCAATAAGCAGGGAAACGAAATCCTTGGGAGTGGCAAAGTCGCCCTTAAGGACTGTGATTGCCGACCTAACGGCGCTGTCCTTAAGCTGTGTGTGGTAGCTCCTAAGCGCAGCCTCGCGCATATGCCGGTAGCCCTCGTGTCCGGCTTCGACGAGCGTTTGAAGCAAATAGAGGTCTTCGAAACGCTTGCCCGCGGCGAGCTTTTGAGAAATAAATTTGAGAATCTTGGTTTGATCAGAGGAAAATTGAACCGTGTAGTCCGGCTCGTATTTGGATAGAAATGCGTGGTAGGACCCCAGGCCGCTATTCTTGAAGATAAGCAGCGGATCGATGGAGCCGTTACGATCAAATTCGAGCAGCGAGGGAATCTTGCCGAGTTTCTGGCGCAAGTCGAGATATTCGTTTTTCAAAAACCTGACGGAGGTGAAATCGCCGCCATCGATGGCCTTGTAGATGCGTGCCTCGGAAATACGATCAAAGCTCACGGTCGAGCATCCGGGGATCGTCGAATCGCCCTCTTGGACGAGACGACGCAGGCGATCTTTGTTGTACGTTTTGTCACCCGAAAGCGCGATGGGCACCAAGAAGTTGCTCTGGTAGTTGCCAATAAAGTCGAGCACCAGTGCGTATTCCTTGCCATCATTCAGACGCAAACCTCGTCCGAGCTGTTGAATAAAGATGATTGCGGAGTCGGTGCGTCGAAGCATGATGATCTGATTGAGCGAGGGGATGTCGACGCCTTCGTTCATGATATCGACCGAGAAAATATACTCGAGCTCGCCGGCTTCAAGTCGGTTGATAACGGCATCGCGGACTTCATCGGGATCTTGACCGCTAATCGCAGCCGTTCGATATCCGAGAGCGTTGAATTTGCGCGACAGTTCTTTGGCCTCGGCGTTTCGATTGCAGAAAATTAAGCCCCTGCGGCTGCTTTTGGTGACGCTATATTCTTCGATCTTCTCGGTGATGTGACGCACACGCTCGTCGGACGTTAAGCGCCCGAACAGGGCGGTATTTTCGACCGTCTCATCGTCAATCTCCAGATCGTGAATGCCAAAATAATGGAAGGGGGCTAGCATCTCCTCGGACAAAGCGTCCTGCAGCGTGATCTGGAATGCGATGACGTGATTGAAAAGGGCAAAGACGTCATAGCCGTCGGTGCGATTGGGTGTAGCGGTCATGCCCAGATAAAACCGAGGCGTAAAGTGCGACATGATGGATTGGTAGCCCTGAGATCCCGTGCGGTGGGCCTCGTCGATGACGATGTAGTCGAACTCATCGGGACGGAAATCGCTCAGATGTTTGGCGACCGAAGAACACATGGCAAACACACAGGTAGCATCGCTTGTATTCTTGCCAGTTTGATAGGTGTCGAACATATAGGTACTACCTAAGAGCCGTTCGTAGCTTGCACGGGAGGCGTCGATAATGCGCCGGCGGTGCGCAAGAAAGAGGACGCGCCGGGGTTTAGTTGCGAGTACGTCGAAAGCTGAAAGGAAGGTTTTACCTGTACCCGTGGCAGAGACCAGCAAAGCACGAGTTTCGCCCTTGCGGTGGATCGCTCCAAGCGCTTCGAGGGCACGCTGCTGCATTTTATTGGGCTTGATTTCAGCGAGGTCATTTTGCGTCGGCGTCTCACTAGATTTGAATGTCGGTTTCGATTTAGTTTTTGGCGGATGGGTCATTCGATACGTGGCGTAGTTATCAATCCAGTCTTGGGAAAGTGCAACGGTTGAGGTGTCGTTCCACAGCGAATTGAACTCGCCTCTAAGTTCTCCGAGCAGGCGGCTGTTTTCAACGGTCTGGTAGAGCACATTCCATTCTTTATTACAGGTGAGGGCGGTCTGCGTCATGTTCGAGCTGCCGACGATAACCGTGCTGGTTTCGCCTTTATCAAAAATGTATCCCTTAGCGTGCAAATTTCCTTGGAACACGCGGACTTCGATATTGTCGTACTCCAAGAGCTTGCGAAACGCATCGGGTGAGTTGAAGTTGAGATAGGTGGATGTGAGCAACCTGCCCTTAATGTTGCGTTGCTTGAGCTCTTGGAATGCTTCGACCAGGATCTGCAAACCGCCGTCCGCGACGAACGCAACGCAAAAGTCAAAGGAGCTGCAGGTCGAGAGCTGCTCTTCGATAACGGATAGTAGTGTTCCGCCGGTCGCCTTCGAGTTGGCGATGAGCTTGGGTGAATCGTTCTCGCGTGTAAGCGAATCGAATTCAATATCAATCTGCTGCTGAGCAACCATTTCACCAGACCTTTCGAAAGACCACGTTTGCGCCAGGATAGCAGATCGATCGTTCGTGTTTTGGGCGACTTTTGATACGAGGGCTTGCAAGCGGTGTCCGCACGACATGTGACACTTAACCTGCTGCCAACTCCTCCGCGGCGGCATGAACCTGATCAACGATTCTCTAAGGAGCTCGAAATCGATGAGTGACAACACCAAGCATCTCGCAAAGAAATGTGTTAAGGACGCGGGGCTGTGCCTCGCGCTGTGCCTTGCCGGCGCAGCGGTCGCGCTATTGGCTGTTCTGAGGCCGTTCGACGTGCTTCGAAGTGCCAGCTCTCTGCACGTTTGCATCGCCCTTGCCGGTGCCATGATGACCGGTGGCGTACTCGATCTAGTTTTTTGGGTGTTTGACCCGTTTGGATGGAAGAACGAAGGGTAAGCCCTAAGGGATGGACGCCCCGCAGCCTTAGGAGGTCCCCATGATCTGGTTTACCAGCGATACGCACTTTGGACACGAGAACGTGCTACGGCTCGCCGATAGGCCTTGGTCGACTGTTGCGCAGATGAACGACGACATGGTCGCTAGCATTAATGGCAAAGTCGCTGTGGACGACGAGCTTTACATTTTGGGTGACTTTAGCTTTAAGATGACGGTCCAAGAAACCTACGAACTGCGCAAAAGCATCGCATGCAAGCGCGTCCATCTGCTGCCCGGCAACCACGACAAAGACTGGACGCAGCCTGCGGTGGCGGATGCTTTGATCGTCGAGCCGCCCATTTGCGTGCTTAAGATCGACCGTCAAAAAATCGTACTGAGTCACTATCCTATGGCCGACTGGCAGGGTATGTCGCACGGCGGCTGGCATCTTCACGGGCATATCCACAGCTGCGGCGGCGCGTACAACACGTTCAACCTTCGGCAGGGGCTGCGGCGCTATGACGTGGGCGTGGACGCCAACGGCTACGCCCCGGTGAGCCTGGAGGAGCTCAAGTCTTGGTTTGCGCAGGTCGATGAGCCGGTGTGTTGCGCTAAATGGCCGTGGTGGGTCAACGCCACGGGCGATGAGCAGGTTGAGCGCGATCTCGAAGCCTATAAGAGGGAAGTGGCAATCCGATGACGGTTTATGTGACGGGCGATGTCCACGGTGGCATCGACATGCAAAAGCTGCGCGATTGGGAACGCGGCGACTCGCTCTCGAGCGACGACTATCTCATCATCGCGGGCGACTTTGGCTTTCCGTGGGATTTCTCTGCCGAGGAATGCGCCGATATCGCGTGGCTCGAGTCGCGTCCCTATACCGTGCTGTTCGTCGACGGCAACCACGAGCGCTTCGATCACTGGGCGGAGCGTCCCATGGAGTTGTGGCACGGTGGGCTGACACAGCGCCTATCGGACACCTCGCCCATACGGCGCCTGACGCGCGGCGAGGTCTTTGAGCTCGACGGCTCAACGATCTTTACCATGGGCGGCGCCACGAGCGTGGACAAGGAATACCGCGTGCCGTATTCCAGCTGGTGGCCGCAGGAGCTGCCGGGTGAGCGCAACTTTGAGGAAGCGCGGACAAAGCTCGATAGCGTGGGCTGGAAGGTCGACTACGTAATCACCCACACCTGTTCCACGCGCATGCTCTCGCCCACGCTCTATCCGGCACCTGGCTGGAATTACCCCGATGTCGATCGGCTTACGGCATTTTTCGACGAGCTAGAAGGCCGCCTGGATTACAAGCGCTGGTACTACGGGCATTTTCATCGGGATGCCAACCCGGCCGAGCGCCACACCGTGCTCTACGACTGCATCGTTCGCCTGGGCGATGAACTCCAGCCCTGGGACGTTGCGTAGGGGCGGGGCGTTTGGTTATTCGGCCATGATGGTGATGTTCTCGCGGTGTGCGCGAATGACGTTCCAGCTAAAGTGTTCGACCAGCTGCTCGGCGGAGCACGGCGTGGTGTCTGGCGCGATGCCCGTTTGCCCGGCGAGCCAGCCCAGCAGTGCTTCGGGCGTGGCAAAGCGGGTGCGCAACTCGCCCAGGTCCAGATCGCGGTCGCGCTTGGAAAGGCGGCGGCCGTCCGCCGACATGAGCAGCGGAATGTGCGCGTAGTGCGGCGTGGCAAGTCCCAGCAGATGCTGCAGGTAGATCTGGCGGGGCGTGGAGCCCAGCAGGTCGCATCCGCGCACGACCTCGGTGACGCCCATGGCGGCGTCGTCGACCACTACGGCCAGCTGATAGGCAAATACGCCGTCGCTGCGGCGCACCAAAAAGTCGCCGCACTCGGTGGCGAGCGCCTCGCATTGGGCGCCGTACGTGCGGTCTACGAACTCGACCACATCGTCGGCGAGGTCATCGACCGTGGGTACGCGCAGGCGCGTGGCCGGGGCGCGCAGGGTGCTGCGGCGGGCAACCTCTTCGGCCGAAAGAGCACGGCAGGCGCCGCGATAGATGGGCGTGCCGTCGCTGGCGTGCGGTGCGCTCGCGGCGTGGAGCTCGGCGCGCGTGCAAAAGCAAGGGTAGGTGAGGCCGGCGTCTTGCAATTGGCGCAAGGCGGCTTCGTACAGATCCAGGCGATCGTGCTGGTAGTAGGGGCCTTCGTCCCACTCGAGACCCAGCCAGGCCAGGTCGTCGATCAGCTGGGCCGCAAGTTCGGGACGCTTGCAGCGATCGTCCAGGTCCTCGATGCGCAACACGATACTGCCGCCCTGGCTGCGGGCCGAAAGCCACGCGCACAGGCAGCTGAACACGTTGCCCAGGTGCATGCGGCCCGAGGGCGACGGGGCAAAGCGGCCCACGACGGGGGTGGGAGAGGGAGTCGCCGTCGACGTGGCCACGGCGGGCGTTGCTATGTTGCGTGCTTTGATATCCATGCGGACGAGTATAGCGCGGGGCGCGATGGGGAGGCGTCACTGTGGTCCGCAAGTTGTGAGGCCCCTCATTGCGTATGGCGGGTCGCAGACTCGGTGCTTTGATACCTGTCCATCAACTCGGCACCTAAGACGACAGAAACCCCGGCAGCTCTTCGCAACTGCCGGGGTTTCCGCGGAAAAGGGGGACATGATCCTCGAGCGAACGGGAAAGGGGCAAACCGTTTTCGCTCAACTGCTTTATGCCCTTCGCCCGCAGGCTCAATCAGCGTTTTAGCGGCAACACAAAGCCGCTACACCTGTGACGGAGCTGTGAAGTGGTGTCTGCTGCTGGCGCGGGCCATGGCAAGGAGTGTCCCAGACTGCCGGCAGATAAGGAACGTCCCCAAGTGCCGGCCGTGGACGTGACTTTCGTCCCGTTTGATACTCCGCTGGCCTAGATGTTCGTCACATGAGCCCGCAAACGTGGGACAATGACGCTACTGGTACCACAGACAAAGGATGTGCCTATGAACGCCCCCGTTGCCCAGCCCTGTCGGCAGCGCCGCCTGTTTGCGCGATTCGCTTCCGTCTGCGCACTCGTCGCGCTTGCGTTGTTGCTGCTGCCTGCCGCCGCGCACGCCGACGGCTACTCCATGAGCCAAACCTACATCGGCGCCACGGTTGAGGCCGATGGCTCGCTGACCGTTGTCGAGGGACGCCAGTTCGATTTCGACGACGACATCAACGGCGTGTATTGGGATATCAATACAGGCTCTAACCAGCAAGGCGGCTCGGTGGTCGTCAATGTGCTAAGCGTCGAGGAAGACGACACTGCGTTTAACAAGGTCGACAGCGCAAACAAAGGCGACGACGGCGTTTACACGGTGGAACAGTCCGGCGACGGCGTAAAGATTAAGGTGTTCAGCCCCCACGAGAGCGGCGACAGCGCAATCTACTACGTGAGTTATTCCATGACCGGTGCGGTTATGAACTGGGCCGATACCGCCGAGCTTTACTGGAAATTTGTGGGTGACGGCTGGTCGGCGGATTCCGATGACGTCGAGATGGAAGTGTATTTCGCAAATGCCGCTGCCGGGACGGCTGCCGTCAAGGGCGATAACTTCCGCGCATGGGGCCACGGTCCGCTGACGGGCGACGTGTCGCTCGATGAGGACGAGCCCATGGTCACCTATACCATTCCCTGCGTGCATCAGGGCGAATTCGCCGAGGCACGCATCGCCTTCCCCAGCGACTGGGTGCCGCAGCTTGCCGCCTCGGGCGAAGAGCGCATGTCAACGATCCTGAGCGAAGAGAAGGAATGGGCCGACGAAGCTAACGCCCGCCGTGAGCACGCGCGTGCGGTTGCCAGCGCGATTGCCGTGGTGTGTGTTGTCGTGGCGGTTGCCTATACCGGTGTGATCGTGATGCTTAAGCTGCGCAGGCCCAAGCCCAAGCCGCTCTTCCAGGACGAGTACTTCCGCGATGTGCCCTCGGCCGACCATCCCGCGGTGCTTGCAGCTCTCATGAGCTGGAACGACGTGCCCGATCAGGCATATATCGCCACGCTTATGAAGCTCACCGACGACCGCGTGATCAAGCTGGAAGAAGCGACCGAGACCAAGAAGAAGGGTCTGCTCCGTCGCGAAAAAGAGGAGCAGACGTATCGCATCACAGTGACCGACGAGGCCTGGAAGGCTGCCAAGAAGGACGGCATCGATCGCGATGTGCTCAAGGTCTTCTTCGCCGGCGTTAAGCCCGATAAGGACGGAGTCCGTTCGCGCACGTTTAGCGAGCTGGAGGAGTACGCTAGCGAGCGCACCACATCTGTTGGCGACAAGCTCGAGGACTATCAGAGCACGGTTAAGGGCAAGCTGGAGGCGCGCGAGCTTATCGCATCGGATGGCACCATCGCGATGGTGGCCGGCCTGGTTCTCGGTATCATCATCGTCTTTGGCATTCTGGGCTCTCTGATCTATACCGACTTTGCGGATGCCAATGTCGGTGCCGCTATGATCTCGATCCCCGTCACGATCGTGGGCTTTGCCCTGAGCTGCACTTTCCGCCGTTACACGCCGGAGGGCGCCGAGGTGGCGGCTCGCTGCAAGGCGCTCAAGCATTGGCTCGAGGACTTTACGCGTCTGAAGGAGGCCGTCCCCAGCGACCTGATCTTGTGGAACAAGCTGCTGGTGATGGGCGTTGCCCTGGGCGTTTCGAAAGAAGTGCTGCGACAGCTGGCCGAAGCCGTGCCTGCGGACCTGCGCAACAGCGACGATTTCTACGACAACTACCCCTGCTACTGGTGGTATTACCATCACTACGGCAACGAGTCCCCACTCGATTCGTTCAACGATGTGTACCACGAGACCATCCGCGAGCTGGCTTCGAGCTCCGACAGCTCGAGCGGCGGCAGCGGCGGCGGCTTCTCTGGCGGCGGTGGTGGCGGCGCCGGCGGAGGCGGCGGCGGAACGTTCTAGTGAGCGCTTGCTTTGGGGTGGATCTTTCTGGGCGGTTGCCAGGGAAGATTCATCCCATTTTTGTGCATCGAAACGGGCCAAACTTTCCGCTGAGGACCTTCGCGCGGTAGCGTGCAGAGATGTGGTGTAAGAGGCGGGGCATGCCCCGCCTCCGCCC
>NZ_QSJB01000018.1:0-39036 GCF_003469285.1 Collinsella sp. AM31-2AC | reverse complement strand
AGGCGGGGCCGAGGCCGCCTCGATCAATTTGCGAAAGAATCTTGACGGTACCGAAAATGTTGGTGCTAGGGTGGCACCCTAGCACAGTTTAACGAAAGAAGGGTCTTCGTTCTGGAATCTGAAATCACCACAGCAACAGGTTCAAGGAAAGGATGAAGATCGTTACGGAAACCTTACCAGGCCTGACGCCGGACATGCTCGCCATGCCCCGGTTCGAAGACAGCGCCATCGACATGCAGGAGTTGCTGCGCAGGTTCGCCGATTAGGTCGTGAACGCCGTGATGGACGCCGAGGCCGACCGACTGTGCGGCGGCGGGGCGAACAGCCGCGACAGCTACTGCGAGCGCAGCCTCTTCCCGGAGGACGTGATCGAGCGAGGCCAGCGCGTCGGCTGTGCCCTCGTGGCCGCCGTGGTCGAGATGTACGCTGCGGGCGCTAGCACCCGCAAGGCGCAGAGGGTGGCCGAGAAGATGGGCGTATCGAGACTCTCCATGGACCAGGTGAGCGCAATCGCCTCGAGCCTGAACGTCGACATTGAGGAACGATCCGACGATATGGCTACACTTCTTTTGAGTAACTACTCTATACGCTGTTTGAAGAGGACTTTGCAAGAAAATTTGGCCCTTGTCGTCCGCGGCACTTCGCTTGTGCTTGGCTTTTAAAATGGAATATCGTCTTCGATGTCCTCTAGATGGGAAATCAGATTCGCCATGATGGCCTCTCTTTTTCTAGGACTCGCATTATCGAGTAGGTTCACAAAGTCAGAGATGGTGTTGATTGATATAGACCCTGGTTTTGTTTCGACTGCTCCATTGATTAGAATGTCAGTTAGATATTTGACATTTGCAAGTGAACTGTCTAATAAATGTGATTTAAGCAAATTATGCAGATGCGTGCGAACTGTGTCTGCATCCAGCTCAAAAGTTGATAAATGACTTTTGTAGACAGCATGTTGGCTTATTTCATTAATAAAATTGCGAAAGGCCTGCTTTTCCTTTGTCGTGAAAAACGGTGATTCGCGTTCATCTTCGCGCTCATCTGGGAGATCAAAAGCGTCAAGATACCTTGTGTATTCGCTATCAATAAGATCGTCTTTATGTCTTAGAAAAATCGGCTTTATGTAGTCACTGATGTCGTCATCCTTTAATATCCATTCGACTTGCTGGTTTTCTAAGGCGACTGAAAGGATGCGGAGCTCTTGTTGATCTGTGATCACGTGGGGGCTGGAACTTAGTTTTGAAATAATCGAATGCGTCTCAGCGAAGGAAAGCGAATTTGCCAGCGCTTCTATTAGATCATTAACGTCAGCGTTAGCGGCGTTCTTCGTATCGACATCGCTGGTGTCCGGTGTGATCTCGAATTTCTCTTCATCTTTAGGGCGATTATTAAGTTTGATTACATTTTTCAAGTCGCCTTCGACCGTGATGTTGTTCCGATCCTTGAAATACTCGGTCATTCTTTTGTCGTCGGTGCAAATTATCACACGTGTTTCATTTGAACACTGCTCGAGAAAATGGTCGATTGATGCGACAATGCAGGCATCTTTAAAACCCTTATCGCTCTTTTCTTCGAATGGCGGCTCGTGATTTATTGCCCACTTGTATATACGCGAGAATGCGTATTCGACCGGCGCTTGAGGTAAGACTTTAAACTGGATCGATCTATCGCTGCGGATTTCCTCTTCGACTTGTTCGAAAGTCAGGCTTTCGGCCTCTTTCATTGAAAAGCTCGTCAGCTTGAGTATCCCGCTTCTATTAATTTGCGCCTGTTCCCTCAGAAAAGACAAACGTTTCTGTGCCACTATTTCATCGATAACGACTTCGGGAATATATAGTTCGTTACTTGCGGCAATTGTCTGTAATTGCTTCCGGTTGCCTAGAAGCTCGGAATATGAGTTTTCGTTCCTAGCCAGATTTGTGTCGACGATTACTATCACGATTGCCTCTCCTTTGTTGGCTACTTTCTTAAACAATATTATCCATTGCCACGCATCAAAGATTGTCTTTAATCGTTGCAACGCTGACGGTGCCACACGCTTGCAGTCCCTGATTTGTTATCACTTTGAGTGCTATGGTAATTCGTTCAAAGTGGTCGGGGTTGTAGCGATTTGTTACACGGCTTTGTATGGATTCTACTGTGTGGGCATTGGAGTTTGTTCTTGCTGTCAGTCAGCGTTGGCGAGTTTTCTCTGGTTGATTGTTGCCGCGTCGTCGACCAAATACTTACGCGAGGCAATGGTCTAACCCGTGATGAAAAGAAGGTTAATGACAACTTCCTCCACTTCATGAGGAACGGTTAGGACAAGGGGCTGAGACGCGTGATGTTTTCCCTAGATAGGATCTTCAGGGATAGGTTCACGCTAAACGGTCTTTTGCCATGTTCTGTGTCGATTCCCCACATGAAAGGTGACCTTGCCAACGGTTCGGTCCGACTTCCATAATTTGTTGGCGCCACGCAGCAAGACGAAGCGACTGTCATCGTTTCGAAGGTCGCTGTGCTCGCTCAGGGCAGTGGCGGTAAGATTGCGATTCTAGTTCGCAAGCGCGGTGCCCTGACCAATCTCGTCACTGACGAGCTGACTAAAGAGGGGATGTCACACTCCAACGGACTTTTCTCGGATATAGAGCCAGAGTTCATTGAATTCAATGCGTTTGCTTTATCCAGGATTACCGATGAAGCGTCTGGAGAAAAGGGCGTCAGCCGGTTTGCTGCGGACAAAATAATCGACTCCATCTCTGATGAACTGCTGACTTGCTCCGGGAGATTCGAGTATGGGCGGTCCTATGCCATGCTTCTTAGAGCGCTTCGGAAACACCTTAAAAATGACTGCGTCGCGCTGGATCCGTCGGAGCGCTTCGACTATATCATGAGCGTCTTTTCCGAGGGCTCCCTGCGGCGTTTCTCCGATTACCTTGATGCAGATATCTCGATGATGACCATTCACTCCGCTAAGGGGCTCGAGTGGAACACTGTTTTCATTCCGGGCGTTACGCGTTTTGATTGGCCTGGAGTGATTTGCTCTCGGTGCGAAAGTGCTGGTATGCGCTCGCGTTCTGCGCATGGATGTCGGATCGTGGATGCGAAGAAAATGCCAGATGGGCTTATTGAGGAAACGGGCCTGCTTTACGTCGGCGTCACTCGCGCCCGCAAAGCGGTATATGTCTCCGCTTCTATGCAGCTCAGGACAAATTACGGGAACCATCAGGTTGCCTGCCCCTCTTGCCTAACGTCTCTTCCAGGCATTGAGCCTGTGAGCTGGACGGTCATGGACGGGGAGGGGTGATCTGTGGCGGTATGGAGCGTTTCCGCTATTGGCGCGAGGCCTGGTCGCGGTTCTCGCTGTGGTTTCATGGAGTGTGCACAAGCTGTTCCTTGACGAGAACGGCTTGGGCACTAGCGTCTTGGTGGGGTGCGGCGTTTGTTTAATTAGCCACTGTTGAATATTGCGAAGTGGTACCGCAGCATTGCGCCTAGGCGCCGTGGCCGTCATGGGCCCTCGTTGCCTTTTTCTTGCTAACGTTCGGCTCTGCGGTGCTGCCGCGTGTTGTTTTTGCTCATGTTGGCGCGGGTCGTGTCGTGTGCGTCTTTGTCCGTGATGGTTGCTTCTTCTCGGATGAAGTGGTCGAGTGCCATTGCCTCGAGCCCGGATGCGGGCGTCATGGAGCTGTGCATAAGGCCACTGGACGGATCGCCGCCGCCCTACGATGGTGGCGTCAGGCGCTGATATAGCTGCTGATTGAAAGACATTCTGGTAAGTTCACAATTGCCCAGTTCTTTGACCCGTGGGTCCCTGTCATCGTTGCCGTATATCAACGCGCATAGATCTTCTACAATACGCTTGCGTCTATTTTCAATATCCTGCTTATAGGGAAGTTCATCCTTATTGGCTCCCCATACCGAATCAATCACTTCATCAAGATATTGGATGAAGCGATTGCTGTGTTTCGCAAGTTCGTAGACAGCCCCGAAGTCAGTGCTGGTTTTCATTTCGTGCCAGGCGAGCGGGTCATAGTAAGCAAGAATATTTATTACAGGAAGCAGGCCCTGGTCTGGGAAATGCTGAACCCTTCCATCCCCAAAGTGCTCCCAGTGGTTAGTAATGTATCCGGACAGACTTGTTATAGAGTCGATAAGCCTGTTGCAGGCTCTTAGTGAGGCATGTTTGTAGCTGAGCAAATCGACGGTTATATCCATGAAGGTATATCCATCCATTGTATTGATGCCTTTATACAGAAGGTAGTCAGCCGGCTTTATCGGATTTAGCTCTAGGCGCTTGTCGTAGAAGCGCTCGAGGTATTTTCTCCCTTCAAATCTTGGGCCATATACGCCTTGGAGGGAATGTGCAAGCTGCGTGATGTCGGTCGAATAAACCACAACGATGCTTTCTTGTTGAAACAGGGTTTTGGTCTGCTCGAGCACCTTTATAGCGAATTCGGGCCGGCAGCGGTCAAGCTCGTCGATAAAGATGATGGCTCGTTTGGCTACCTTGGGCAGATGGCTCTTTATGAGCTCGCCAATTTTGCTCCTAAGCTCTTTTTCCGCTTTGTACTGTTCGAGAAAATCGGTGCCGCTGAAATTTTCAATGATGCCATTAATGTCAACGCCGTATCCAATAATGGAAGCGGCGGTTTCTATGACGCTAATGACTCCCTTGCCGAAATCCTTTCCTCCCTTGACGCTCTGTTCGTCTACGGCGTTAGCGATAGAGGCCAATATAGGCAAGATCGGATTGTCGAAATGGTCGTCTTCCCATGCGTTGAAATAAATGGGGAGGCATGGTGTCGCGGGGAGTTCTGTTGCGGTTTCTCCTAGTGTCGCGTTAAGTGTCTCGAAATCGTGTTTGAGAGTCGGATTTGCCATTTGCAGGACTCTAGCTACTTGTTTTACAAAGAATGTCTTGCCAGATCCCCAAGGCGCGTCAATAACAAAGGTATACGGAGGCTCAACCGTAATGAGCATCTTTAGAAAGTCCTCAATTTCTCTCTTGCGGTGAAGCGGATCCTGGCTGAGGGCGTTGTCAATCGCTTTCGGCGTGGGCTCCTCATCGACTCGTTTCATGGTGGCCGCCTTCTTTCTGTGGTCTTAGATTGTGTTTCGGTCTTATTCTTTCCGTAAATAGGATCGGTAGGTCTCTTCATATCTGGCTTCCATCCGTAGGTTTTACCCTTTTAATGTTTAACAATGCCTAGACCGTAAAATGGGCTTACTGGTTATGCTGATTGATTGGATGGTTTAGATGGCGCTTTCAATGAGTCAAATACACTGGGATTACTTCATTTTGCTCGAGGAAGATGTCATTCGTATATTGCATTACATCGAGCCAACCGAAGCGAACTATGGCACCTATGGCGCCGAGCTCGTCAAAGCCTATCTCTCGATTTGTTCCGAGATCGACGTCGCCTTTAAAGATCTTAACCACCTTGTTGGGCGTTACGAGAGCGTCGATTGGGGTGCGGTTAAAAACATTTCCGAAGCGCGTGAGATGGTTCACGCTCGCTTCTCGCAACAGTTTCGTTTTAGCTGGGTTGTTATTGATGCCAGCGAGATCGTTATTAACCCCTGGTCATCTTGGTGGGCAGATGATGGGACCGAATCCACCATGAATCCTGAATGGTGGATCTCGTATAACAATGTCAAACACCATCGCTTAGATAGCTATGCCGAAGCCAATCTTGGCAATGTGCTCCAGGCGCTTTCAGGATTGTTCGTTCTCCTTTCCTGTTTATATCGGTATGAGTATGAACACAATGCGGATGAGGCCCCTCGCTATCTGCCCGCCCCGCAGCGATTGAAGTTCTCGAGTCGGGGGATCGAAATCGGCTCGAGCGATCCGTTATATGTTATCGATACCGCGCTCTGCTCTTCTCCGGGCTTTCATGTTGACAAGCCACTGCAGCTGCCTTCATCAGGCGAGAGAGATTCTCGTGATGATTGCGAACGGGGCGTGAGTTCGATTCAAGTGAATGATTGAGTGTAGTTGCCGACTAGCAATTAGGCGAACCCGCTCCATTCCCGTCAAGTTCGATTAAGCAGTGACTCAAGAGTTGTGAGTTCGCGTGGCGATGTAACGTGAGTATTTTCTCGCTTGAGCTTGAGTCGTCTGCGGAGGGCGGCGGAGATTGCGCCGTGCCCCAGTTCCATTAGTTCCTTGCAGTATTGAGTAGGGTTCCATTGTGGCTTTTCGAGTGGACGATTGCTTGCTCGTCGACTTGTTATTTAGCTAACGGCAGTTTAAGCATGAGGCCGCCTTTAACCTCCGTGAGGCTCGATACCGGCACCTTCCAGGAAAAGTCCATAAGGCTGCCGCCTAAGTCCAGTTCCGCATGTCCATACTCTTCGATTTTGTAGTCAGGGTTGTTCTTGTCGGGCTTAAGGCGCCACTTGACCGGTTGCGATCCGACGATTCGATACTCCCGTTGGTATGCAAATTTGGGTGTTTTGATAACAAGGTTGTCCGGGATGCCTTGGAATGCCTCGGCAGTTACGCTTGGACTAGGGGCGCCGTAAAAGACGGGGCCGTGCAGGGATACGCCATCTCCCGAATCAAACTTCCTATTTAGCAGCCGCTCAAAGCGGTCATACCGCACGATGCCGATCCAGCCGTCGGAACACCTGAACTCCTCGACCATTCGCTTGGTAATTACGACAGCGTTGTCAACGATGTCGCTCTCCCACACCGTGTACATGCAGTAGATCGGCAAGAGCCAATGGGCGTAGATGCCCATGCCGCATGCCAGAGACGCTTCTAGCGGATCGCCCTGCTCTCCGGGCAGACCGTGATAGTAGCCGGCGGCGTTCATATAGAGGCGCCCGTTCATCAGGTCGTCGATGTACGCCTCTTGGGGAGCGAACTTCAGTAGGTAGATGATTCCGTCTATTGGCATGGCGAGTCCTCTCGTTGGTTGATGTATTCCGAGCCTCGTCATGTGCTCAGGTTCTTAGTGCAAATATAAGAGCGTCTCCTCAAACCCGCGTGCCGGATTGGGTAATGTCGTGAAAGTTGGCGTAGCGTCCGATCTAAAGCAATGCGTCTCGACGTTGAAGAACCTGGTATGCGGTTGATTCGATCATCCTCTAGCTTGTGGGCATTGATGCTTTCGTGGCGGGCGAACTGGGTATGATGCTTCACCTTATTGAGGTGTATAGTACGTAGTCATAGTACAAAAGCTCTTTGGGGCTTTAAGGGCGACGCTTTCAGTTAGAGGGTGTTGCCCTTTTTTATGCGTTTAAAGTCTGGCACGCCGGCCGTGTCCGCTTCGACGATGGACTCATTTTTACCGCACTTCCGTGTTCGGCGCCCTATACCTGTTGTCTTGGGAGTGGTAAACACTTGATTGATGTTTCCTAAAGTCTATAATCAAATAAAAACTCTGAAATATCTTTTCAAAACAATGAAAGGAATTTTGAGGACGATGCTTTGTCAGTTCACCTTCAGGAACTATAGATCCTATCGCGACGAGACCGAGCTTTCTATGCAGGCAACATCGATGAGGGAGTTCGAGTGCTCCCTCATAGAGTTCCCTGACGGGCAGAGTTTTCTTCCGGTGGCTGCGGTGTACGGGCCTAACGCTGGCGGCAAGTCTAACCTGCTCGAGGCGCTTGACTACATTCGTTCGGCGGTGGCCAGGCCGATCAGATTGCTGTCTGCAAGCACTGATGCGCCAGAGGGTAACCGCCCTTCGATACCCCGTTGCTCTGCGTTTGAGTTCGATGAAGTGTCGGCTGCTGAGCCCACCGAATTCGAGCTCTACTATCGCGCGGGTGAGCACGAGTACCGCTATGCCCTGTCCGTGCATGCGGACGAGATCGTGTCTGAAGGCCTGTGGCGGCGAAAATTGGGAGCGTCACGCACGGCGATGCTGTTCGAGCGTGAGGGCGCAGAGGTTGAACTCGGTCCCACGCTGCGTAAGCTCGTGACGGCTGCGAGATTCAATCCGAGGCTGCCGTACCTGTCGTTTCTCTGCATCAACTTTGACGCGCCGGTGGTCAAGGAGGCTGCCAGCTGGTTTCTTGACGGGGTGTTCCTGAACTATAACAGCTCCTATCTGGAGCAGATGCTCGAACAATTGCTCGATGAGGATGACTCACCCGAGGTCACGCGTTTTTTGCGCGCCGTTGATGTACGTATTGATGGCTTCAGAGTGGAGAGGGCGCCGGAGTGGCGCGGCCAGCGCGTCTTCGTGAGGCACGAGGTGGGCGGCAAGGCGTACGAGCTGCGTTTATCCGAGGAATCTGCCGGAACCCAGAAGCTCATGGGGTTGGCTGCGTATCTGATGACAGCGCTTGAGCGTGGTGGCACCGTTGTGGTAGACGAGCTCGACGCCAAACTGCACCCGAAGCTTCTTCGCTATGTGATTCTGCTGTTTAAGGATCCTGGGGTCAACAAGAGTGGCGCGCAGCTCATCTTCTCGTCCCAGGATGTGTCAACCATGCGAAACGATGTGTTCCGCCGTGACGAGATATGGTTCGCTGCGCGCGGCGAGGGGGAGGCGAGCCAACTGTGGTCTCTCGCCGACATCCACGAGGCAAACGGTAATCTGGTAAGCAAGAACGCGGCTTTCGACAAGCAATACCTGTCCGGTCGCTACGGCGCCGATCCGTATCTCACCCGCATCTAGGAGTGGGATTAGCATGGTGGCGAAGAAGTCGAAGGGCTGGCGTAGCGGCAAACGAGAGGGCCGCTCGCGCATGGTTCAGATGACGCGTCATCTTGTAGTGAGCGAGGGCAAGGAGACCGAGCCTCGCTACTTTGAGGGTGTGCGTGCGGCGTTGGGTGCGGCGAACGAGCGTAAGGTTGCCATTGTCGTTAAGGGGACCGGCAAACACACACTTGACCTACTTGACTTTGCCGTCGAACACTGCCGCTATGCGCCCGAGACATTCGACCATGTGTGGCTCGTGTATGACAAGGATGACTTTCCTGCGTCCGACTTTGACGCGATGGAGCGCAAATGCGACGAGCTCTCCGATGGTTCGAGGACCTTCCATGCGTTGTGGTCGAACCCCTGCTTCGAGCTGTGGCCTCTTCTGCACTTTCGCTACACGACCGCGCATATGTCCGCGTCCGACTGCCAGCATGCCCTCGCGCAGGAGATGTCGAGAGACCTGGGCATCGAGTACCGCAAGAACTTGGACGGGCTGTTCGAGGTGGTGGACGGCAAACGAGGCGAGGCATTGCGGCGTGTTGGGCGCCTCGTCACATACCATAGGGGGCTGGGTAACGTTAAGCCATCTGCGCAAAACCCTGCAACTAAGGTGGGCGAAATTTTCGATGTAATCGGGCCGTATCTGGCTGGCTAGTCGAGTCTGTGGATTGGCTTTCCGGTTAGGGCGATTGGCGGATTGTGATGCGCGATTGCAAATCCGGTGCGTAGGAGAAGTGCGGAGAAAAATCGAAACTCGCCGAGCATAGCCCGATTTCAGGCAACAAAACCGCAGGTCGCGGGCGCCCAAAACTAGGGTCTGGTCGACAGGTCTCGGTTTTTCACCCCACTTCCGAATTGGTCGCTCATTTAGCACTCTCGATGTCTCCACATCCTCTAAAAAAGTTCTTAAAACAGCCTTAAAGGCGTTCCAACTCGCGTTGACAGCGTAAAATACGCATGTTTGACTATGACAGAAGTGGATTTTAGGGGAGGGGTGCGCCATGGAAGTGCTGGTTGTTGGCAACACCGCATATGTTGACGATGACTTTTGTGCCAAGGCGTTCCCCGGCGACCATGTGCAGGTCGTAGCCGCGCAGGAAGCGCGCCGCGATAAGTCGTCGCCCCGTGCCTCGTGGAAAGAGCTGCTCCAGCACTTGGAGCAGGCCTACGAGTTCGACCGCGTGGTCTACCTGTCTAATTACCTAACCCCGCATACCGATACCGTGGGCGATATCGAGCTGCTGCGCTCGGTCTTTCGTACGTGCGCGGGTCGCCGGATCCAGCTGTTGTATATAGCAGGTCCCGCGGGTGCCGAGGGTGCCGCCGATGCCGCGGGGCGAACGGGCAAGGGCATTATCGCGCACGCAGCCAACGACCTGTGCCGCTACTACGCTGCTCGCGAGGGCGTTCAGACTAAGATCCTGCGCGTGCCGTTCCTGTATACCGCGTCTGCCGCGCTGGAGGACCCGTTTTTGGTGCCGATGCTCGACGAATGCTCAACCGGATCGGCCGCTCTGCAGGGCGCGCAGGATGCGGCGTTTCCTCTGCTGTGTGCCGAGGAGCTTGCGGTGCTGGTACGCCGTATCTTCGACAGCTGGGATGGTAACTTTGAGACGCTCGACGTAGCCGATACCTTCCATCACACGGTGGGTGAGGTGGGTGACGCTCTCAAGGCACTGTTCCCAGGGCTCTCAGTTGCCTATGGCGATTCTGCCGGCTACGCCCTGCCCGCCAGCGACGTCGCTCGCGTGCGCTATGGCTGGTTTCAGCGCTACGACTTACTGCGCGACCTCTCGACCATTCAGGCTCGCTGGGATGCTGGTCGTGCAAAGAAGGTCAACCCCTTGCGCGCGGCCATCGACCGCATTCAAATGCGCGCGCTGCCTGTCAAATGCCTGGAGACGGCAGTCGCCTGGGTGCTCTTTGAAGTGCTGGAGCGCTTGTTCTCCCAATCGACCCAGCTCAACGTGCTCGATTATCGCCTGCTCTACGTGGTGCTGATCGGCACGCTGTATGGCTTGGACTTTGGCCTGGTTGCGGCGCTGCTGGCGTCGGTGGGTTTGGCCGCGAGTTACTTTACTCTGTACGGCTATACCTTCCAGGGCCTGTTCTACGAGCCGTCCAACTGGCTGCCGTTTATTGCGTACTTTGTTGTGGGTGCCGTGTGCGGCTATGTGCAGCTGCGCAACAGCGAAGCCATAAGGGCGGAGCGCGATCAAAACGAGCTCGTGCGCAACCGCAATACGTTCCTTACGAAGCTCTACCACGACGCGATCGAGGACAAGCGCGCGTACAGGCGCCAGATCGTGGGTCGCCACGACAGCTTTGGCAAGATCTTTGCCGTGACGCAGGAGCTCGACGTGTTCAACCCACGCGACATCTATCGCAAGTGCTGCGAGCTTCTGGGCGAGATCCTCGAGAACGATTCGGTGGCGATCTACCATGTTTCGGGCGGAGCATTTGCACGCCTGGTGGCGGCAAGTCCCGCGATTGCCGAAGATGCCGCACGCTCGCTCACGCTTGAGCAGCTTGCACCTCTTTTGGGTGACGGGGGTCGTTCGAATCTGTGGGTGAACCGCGAGCTGACGCCGGGGCTTCCCATGTTTGGATACACGATCGAGCGCGACGGGGCACCCGCCGTGTTGATCTTTGTGCGTCGCGCGGCCGAAAACCAAATGACCCTCTATTATCAAAACCTGTTCCGCATCTTGTGCGGCCTGGTCGAAAGCGCGCTGGGCCGTGCCTTTGACTATGAGGCGGTGGCACAGGATAAACGCTGCGTTGACGGCACTTGCGTGCTCAAACAGGCTGCCTTTGGCCAAGAGCTCGCGGCCGAGCAAGCGCTGGCAGATGGCAAGATGGGCAGCTTTTTGCTCCTGCGCGTGGTACCGGGCATGGAGCCTGTCGGCGAGCTGGTGGGCGCAATTGGGTCGGCAATCCGCGAGAGCGACGCGGCGGGCTTGGTCGATGGCGACGTGCTCTACCTGCTTATGCGCCAGGCAAAGGCGTGCGATCTGCCCATTATCCGCGAGCGCCTGAGCGCAAAGCAGATTGCGGTGGAGCCCGTCGACGGCGAGGACATCGTGGCGCTGCTGCAGCACATCGCTTACACCGGTGACGGTGAGGGGGATGTCGCTTGATCTCACTTGTCGTTGCCGCCGTCTTGCTGCTGATTCATGCGCTGGTTTGCCTGGTGCTTTGGACGCTTATGAAGTTGGGCCTGCTGCCGGTGCGCGGGCACATGCTGGCTGTGATAGTGCTGGTGCCGCTGTGGGGCCCGTTGCTGGTGGTTCTGCTATCGGTCCGCGGCGCGGTGTTTGGCGAGGGGCTGAAAGAGTCTGCGCTGGAGTCGCTGCGCTTTAACGACGACCTGCATCGCAGCATCCTAGTGCACGAACGTGATGCCGATGCAGGCGTAGTGCCGCTCGAGGAGGCGCTCATCGTCAACGATCCGGCAGAACGGCGCCGCCTCATGCTCTCCATGCTCACCGAGGAGCCCGACGCGTACCTGGCGCAGCTGCAGGCGGCTAAGCTTAACGACGACGTTGAGGTGGCTCACTATGCCGCGACGGCGGTGGCGCAGATCTCCAAGGAGTCCGACCTTAAACTGCAGCAGCTGGAGCGTGCCTTTAAGACGGACCCGAGCGCGCAAAACCTCAACGAATACTGCGATTTTCTTGGTGAATACTTGGGCTCGGGCTTGGCTGAGGGGCGCGTGGCTCAGATTCAGCGCCAACAGTACGCGCGCCTGCTTGCGCGTCTCTGCGAGCGCGAGGACACCCTTGAGCTGCGCATTCGATACGCGGCGGCGCTGACCGATATCGGACAGATCGACGAGGCGCAGGCCGTGACCGACCAGCTGGTGCTCGACGTGCCCGAGGAGCAGGAGGTTTGGATGCTTTGCCTGCGCCTTGCGGTGATGCGCCGCGACGGTGACGAGGTCCACCGCGTGATCGATGCGATTGACAAACAGCATGTATACTTGAGCGCCGCCAACCGCGAGGAACTGGCGTTTTGGCGCAACGGAGAGGAGGCCCGATGAGCGTGGTGCATCATTTCCGCGACCGTGCGGGCCATTTTCGCTGGATGGGGCTGCTCGTGGTGTGGGCGGTCTTTATCGCCATGGCCGCCGTGCTGTTGATCGAGCGTGCCGGCGTGCAGTACAGCGCCGGGCAGCATAAGCTGGGCCTGCTCGCTGCCAACGACGCGGTGCCGGCAAGCTCGGCGATGTTTGGCCAAAAGCCCACGTGCCTGGTTATTACCGACTCGGACCAAGATGGCGTCGAGGACGTCAAAGAGCAGTTCGACCAGATCTTGCTTGACATGAAGATCGCCTACCGCGATGTGGATATTGCCACCGATGGTGTTGATGCGATTCCTTCCCTCACATCCTTCGACCGCGTGATTTTACTGATGCCGTCGCTCGACGGGCTCGGTACGCACCTCTCCGACATCATGAGCTGGGTGAGTGCCGGCGGTTCGCTGATGCTCGCCATGACGCCGGATAATTCCAGCTACCTGCAGGCAATCGGTCCCAAGCTGGGCATCGATTCTGCCGGCTATGAATATTCGACGGCAGAGAGCATCGTGCCGAGCGAGGACTTTATGATTGGCGGTGGCCAGCGTTATGAACTCTCGGATCCTTTCGATTCGTCGCTTTCGGTTTCGCTGCGTGAGACGGCCCACGTGTGGGCTAAAACCGGCGACACGGGTACTCCGCTTATTTGGTCGAGCGATTGCGGCAGCGGCCGTACCGTGGTGTGCAATATCGGTATCTACGACAAGGTCATGCGCGGTTTCTATGCTGCGGCCGTGAGCCTGTTGGGCGACGCCACGGCCTATCCGGTCATCAATAGCGCCGTCTTCTATCTGGATGACTTTCCTAGCCCCGTTCCTTCGGGCGACGGCACCTACATCAAGCGTGACTACGGCCTTTCCATCGCCGACTTTTATGCCAAGGTCTGGTGGCCCGATCTGCAAAAGCTCGCGCAAAAATACGGTATTCGCTATACCGGCGTGATGATCGAAAACTACGAGGACGCGGTCAACCAGACCGAGCCCGCGCGCCAGGCCGATACCACGCAGTTCCGCTACTTTGGCGGCATGCTGCTACAGATGGGCGGAGAGCTGGGCTTTCACGGCTACAACCATCAGCCGCTGGCGCTCTGGGACACCGACTATGGCACGCTGTACGACTACAAGACGTGGAAGAACAAGGAGACGATCGTTGCATCGCTCAACGAGCTTATCGCCTTTCAGGACGAGGTGTTGCCCAACGCGCACGGCTCGGTCTACGTGCCGCCATCAAATATCCTTTCGGCCCGCGCACGCAAGATCATCGGCGAGGACGTGCCGCACATTAAGACCATTGCCAGTACGTATTTTGAGGACGGCACCGATCTTCCGTACGTGCAGGAGTTTGGCGTGGCGAGCGATGGCATTGTGGAGCAGCCGCGTATTGTCTCGGGCGGCATGGTCGACGATTCTTACATGCGCCTTGCTGCCGTGTCCGAGCTCAACATGCACTACGTGAGCACGCACTTTATGCATCCCGATGACCTGCTGGATCCCGATCGTGGCGCCAAGGAGGGCTGGGAAGTCTATAAGGGCGGCCTGGTCAACTATCTGGACTGGCTTTCTACGTCCGCTCCCGACCTGCGCCACCAGACGGGTTCGGAGTGCTCGGGTGCCATCCAGCGTTTTTCGTCCGTGACGGTGAGCGTGGATACGAGCGACGATGCCTGGACGCTCAACCTGGGCAACTTCCACGACGAGGCGTGGCTTATGTTCCGCGCCAATAACGGCGAGCCGGGTACGGTGTCCGGTGGCGAGATTACGCATCTGACGGGCGACCTGTACCTGGTCAAAGCCACGGACAAGACCGTGACGATTGCACGCAAGGAGGGTGGCGACAAATGAGAATCTGCTTGGTACTCGAGGGCTGCTACCCCTATGTGCACGGCGGCGTGTCCACATGGATGCACGGCTATATACAGGCCATGCCCGAGCACGAGTTTGTACTGTGGGTGATTGGCGCGCATGCTGCCGACCGCGGCAAGTTTGTCTACGAGCTGCCCGGCAACGTGGTCGAGGTACACGAGGTGTTCCTGGACGACGCGCTGCGTCTTTCGGGCGAGCAGGAAGAGGTCGACTTTAATGACCGCGAGCGCGAGGCGCTGCGTCGCCTGGTGTCGCTTTCTAATCCGGATTGGGACGTGCTGTTCGATATCTTCCAGCGCCGCCACGTACATCCGCTCTCATTTTTGCAGAGCCGCGCCTTTATGGATATCTTTCGCGACGTGTGCCTGGCCGAGTACCCCTACACGCCCTTTGCCGACGCATTCCACACCATGCGCTCCATGCTGCTGCCCGTGCTCTACCTGCTGGGCAGCGAGGTGCCGGTGGCCGATGTGTACCATGCCATCTCGACTGGCTACGGCGGCCTGCTCGCCTGCCTGGGCTCAAGCGTTCACCATGCGCCGGTGCTGCTGACCGAGCACGGTATCTACACGCGCGAGCGCGAGGAAGAGATCATTCGCGCCGACTGGGTGGTGCCGTCGTTTAAGGACCGCTGGATTCGCTTTTTCTACCTGCTTTCGGAGGAGATCTACCGTCGCGCCTTCCGCGTGACAAGCCTGTTTCACAACGCCCGCAAGACGCAGGTCGATATGGGTTGCGATGCGGACAAATGCCTGGTCATCCCCAACGGTATCCAGTTCGACCGCTTTAAGGACATTCCCTTAAAGCCCGATGACGGCTGGGTGGACATTGGCGCGGTGGTGCGTCTAGCGCCCATCAAGGACGTTAAGACCATGATCTATGCCTTCTTTGAGCTGCACGAGCGCCTGCCCAAGGTGCGCCTGCATATTATGGGCGGCGTGGACGATGAGGAGTACGGCGCCGAGTGTCATGCGCTGGTGGAGACACTGGGCGTGCGCGACCTGATCTTTACCGGCCGCGTCAACGTGGTCGAGTACATGGAAAAGCTCGACTTTACCATTTTGACGAGCATCTCCGAGGGCCAGCCACTCAGCGTGCTGGAGTCGCTTGCTGCACGTCGCCCCTGTGTGACGACCGAGGTCGGCTGCTGCCGTGAGCTGCTCGAGGGCGCCCCCGGTGACGACTTTGGCGTGGCAGGTTTTGTGACGCCGCCCATGTATCGCAAGGGCTTGGCCGATGCCATGGAACGCATGTGCGCGAGCCGTGCCCGCCGCCTGGAAATGGGGGAGCGCGGCCAGCGTCGCGTGGCGACCTACTACCTACACGAGCAGATGCTCGCCAACTATCGCGCGCTGTACGACGAGACGGCGCGTGCGTTTGACCTGCCCAGAGAGGGGGAGTAGCCGGTGGCCGGAATCGGTTTTGAGCTCAAGCGCCTGTTTAGGCGCAAGGGTCTGTTTGCCACGATGCGCGCCTATGGCTACGCCGGTATTGTGTGCACGGGCCCCATGCTGCTGGGCGTGCTGCTCCAGGTGGGTATCTTGGTGCTGTGCGGTCTGTGGGGCGTCGGTCGCACCAATCAGGACTTGCTGGTGTGTATGGTGACCTATACGCTGCTGGCCTCGCTCACGCTCACGAGTTTTTTCTCCATGCCCGTCACGCGCTTTTTGGCCGACATGCTGTTTGCCGAGCGCGAAGAAGAGGTCCTGCCCTCGTTTTGGGGTTCCAACGCCATCATGCTCGTTGCGGGCACGGTGCTCTACGGCCTCTTTTTGCTGTTCTCGGGCGCTACGCTGCTGCAGGGGCTGCTGTGCCTGTGGCTGTTCAACATTATGATCGTCAACTGGAACGGCATGAGCTATCTCACCGCCATCAAGGATTACCGTGGCATCCTGTGCAGCTTTGCTGCCGCCATTGGCGTGGCGTGCCTGTGCGCCCTGGCCGCGCTGGCGCTGGGACTGCCGCCGGTCGAGGGCCTGCTGGCCTCGATTGCCCTGGGCTACGGTGTGATGCTGGCCTGGGACGTGGTGCTGCTGTACCGGTATTTTCCTCAGAGCGATCGCAGCCCCTGGCTCTTTTTGCAGTGGCTCGATCAGTTTATGCCGCTGGCGCTCACGGGTCTGTTTACCAACCTGGGGCTCTTTGCGCACCTGGTGATTATCTGGGCAGGGCCCATTGGTTTGCAGGTCAAAGGCCTGTTTTACGGCGCGCCCTATCATGATGTGCCGGCGTTGCTTGCTTTTTTGACCATCCTGGTCACGACCGTCAACTTTGTGGTGTCGGTCGAGGTCAACTTCTATCCGTGCTACCGCGACTACTACAGCCTGTTTAACGACGGCGGCGTGGTGGGCGACATCGTGGTGGCCGAGGAGGAAATGCTCGCCACGCTCAACCGGGAGCTGCGGTTTTGTGCGCTCAAGCAGCTGTTTGTGACGGCGGCGGTCATTTCGCTCGAGACCACGGTGCTCTCGGCCCTGCCGCTGGGCTTTAACAACCTGATGCACGGGTATTTTCGCACGCTATGCGTGGGCTATGGCCTGTATGCCGTGGGCAATACGGTGATGCTCATCTTGCTGTACTTTACCGACTACAAGGGCGCCGTGCTTGCTTCCGGGCTGTTCGCGGGCGTGGCGGGGCTGGCGACCATCGTCTCGTTGTTCTTTCCACAGCAGTTTTATGGCTTTGGCTTTTTGCTCGGCGCGGCGGTGTTTTTTATCGTGGCGCTGCTGCGGCTCGATACCTATACTGCCAACTTGCCGTATCGTATCCTGAGTCAACAGCCCATTGTGGCGACCGACAAGACGGGTCGCTTTACGGAGTTGGGCCGCTTGCTCGACCGTGCCGAACAGCGCTACGAGGAGCTGCGTTTAGAGGGCGAGCCGCATGGTGCGTTTGAGCGCATGGTGGTTCGCGTGTATCGCAGCCATTGGGGAGGTTCTGATGACCGATAGGATGATGTCTCGCCGTCGCCTGTTTGAGGCGGCTGCCGGTGCGCTGCTGCTTTCGGGCTGCTCGTCTCAGGACGAATCCTCGACAAAAAAGACCAAGAAGCAGAGCAAGATTAAAAAGGCCGATGCGTCTAGCGGGACCAAGCACCTTCGCGATAAGGACGAGCTGTACGAGGTCTACGATGACTCGGGCATTGTGGCCATGTACCTGACGGTCTCGCGCGGCAATAGCTCCGAGAACACTGACCACAGCTGGGCCGAGATCAATACGTACTCGGTCTACGACTATGCCGACATGGGCGTGGCGCGCTATCAGGTTTTGGGCCTGCTGCAGGCGGGCGACGAAGACGGCCCGGTGGCCGGCGAGGTGGGCTATGGCGAGGAAGCGCCCAATGCTACCGTGCAGGTGCGCGGCCAGACGTCGAGCATGAACTCGCAAAAGAATTACAAGGTAGAGCTCAAAAAGGGCAAGGGTACCTGGCGCCAGCAGCGCGCGATTGCGCTTAACAAGCACATGGGCGAGGGTATGCGCTTTCGTAACAAGATGGCTTATGACCTCATCCGTGGGATTCCCCAGATGATGGGCTTGCGCACGCAGTTTGTGCATCTGTGGGTGTGCGACCAGACCGAAAAGTCCAACGATACCTTTGAGGACTACGGTCTGTTTACGCAGGTGGAGCAGCTCAACAAGACGGCGCTCAAAGCCCACGGTCTGGATAAGAGCGGGCACCTGTACAAGGTGAACAGCTTCGATTTCCATCGCTTCGAAGACACCATCAAGCTGGCGGATGACCCTGACTATAACCAGATGGCGTTTGAGGGCATGCTCGAGATTAAGGGCGACTCGGACCATACTAAGTTAATCGAGATGCTCGATGCGCTCAACGACGATACGCAAAAGATCGACGATGTGCTCGACACCTACTTCGATACCGAGAATCTGGTCTATTGGCTGGCGTTTCAGATTCTGACAGGCAACTGCGATACGCAGAACCGTAACTGTTATCTGTACAGCCCGCTCAACTCAAATACCTGGTACTTTTTGGATTGGGATAACGACGGCATGCTGCGCAAGCTTGAGCTGAGCCTGAAGGGGTTCTCGGATTATTCGAGCTGGGAGCGCGGCGTGAGCAACTACTGGGGCAACGTGCTGTTTAATCGCGCGTTGCGCAGCAAGTCGTTCCGTAGCGAACTCGATATCGCCGTGAAGGATCTGCGCTCGTACATGACCAAAGAGCGTCTGAGCAAGATGATCGAGCATTATCGCGAGGTGACGGAGCCGCTCGTCTTTGCTACGCCCGACCTGGAGAATTTGCCCGTGACTAAGGACCAATACGAGCAAATCGCCGCGGCGATTCCCTCCGAGATCGAGGAGAACTATAAGAGCTTTCGCGAGAGCTATAAAAAGCCCATGCCGTTCTACATTGGCGTGCCGCAGATCGATAACGGTAAGCTGCGTGTGAATTGGGACGCGTCGTACGACTTTAAGGCGCGCGACATTCGCTATACCGTGGAGCTGGCGCGTGATTACGCTATTACCGACGTGATCTTTAAAGCCGAGGACGTGCTGCTGCCCGAGGTGACCTGCGATGCGCCCGATGCCGGCCAGTATTTTGTGCGCGTGCGTGCTGCCAACTCCGACGGCTATACGCAAGATGCGTTTGACTACTATGTGACCGACGATGGCAAACAGTACGGCATGAAGTGTTTTTACGTGCAAGACGGCGGTAAGGTCGTGGAGGACACGTATGAGGAGGGCTAGCGCGCTGCTTGAGCGCTTGGCGGCCCCGCCTGCGCGTACCACGCAGGAGCGTTACCGCCACGAGCTCAAGTACCTCATCAACGAAGGCGAGCACGCTGCGCTTGCCTGCCGTATGGCGCCGGTGTTTAAGCTGGACAAGCATGCGCAGGCGGGCGGTTACACCATTCGCAGCCTGTACTTTGACGACTACTGCAACTCGGCCTACGAGGAAAAAGACGCCGGTATTCTCATGCGCAAAAAATATCGCGTGCGCATCTATAACGGCGGCGACAAGGTGATTAAGCTCGAGCGCAAAAAGAAGTACGGTAGCTGGATCTACAAGGAGGACGCGCCGCTCACGCGCGGCGAGTTTGAGCAGATTCTGGCCGGAGACTACGACTTTTTGCTGAGGAGCCCCTATCCGCTCTGCCGCGAGTTCTACATCGAGTGCATCTGCAACATGATGCGCCCGCGGACCATCGTGGACTACGAGCGCGAGCCGTGGGTGATGGATGAGGGCACCGTGCGCATCACGTTTGACATGAACGTGCGTGCCGCGGTGGGAAGCTTCGATATCTTTGACGCGACGCTGCCCGCGCTGCCGGTCCTGGAGCCCGGCAAGCTGGTGATGGAGGTCAAGTTTACGGAGTTTTGCCCGCAGCTGGTGCGCGATATGGTGCCGCCGGGCGCGGCCGAACTCACGGCGGTCTCCAAGTACTGCCTGTGTTACGAAAAGACCGCCTACCTGCGTGGATTTAATTACTGGGAATCGGATTTTGAGAACCGAGGGGATATTTAGACCATGAGCACCAGGGACTTTTTTAAGAACTCCGTCTTGGAGGCGTTTGGTCAGGTCGACCCTGCCAAGATCGGCCTGTCGCTGCTCGTGGCGCTCGCCATGGGCATCCTGATCTATTGCGTGTACAAGCGCTTTTTTACCGGCGTGGTGTATTCGCGCAGTTTTGCCGTGACGCTTGTGGGCATGTGCGTGCTTACCTGCATGGTCACACTCGCGATCTCGACCAACGTGGTCATCTCGCTCGGTATGGTCGGTGCTTTGTCCATCGTCCGCTATCGTACGGCGGTCAAGGACCCGCTCGACTTGCTGTATCTGTTTTGGGCCATTACCACGGGCATTACGGCGGGCGCCGGCATGTATGCGCTCGTGGGGCTTACTGCCGTGGTAATTGTGGTGATGATCGCGGGGTTCGCTTCGCACCAGGACAAGGCGCGCGTGTACATGATGGTGATCCATTATACGGGCCAGACCACGGGCGACGATATCGTGCGCGCCTTTGGTCGCACCAAGTTCACGTTGAAGTCCAAGACCATGCGCGGTGACAAGGTGGAGATGGCCGTCGAGGTGTTCTCGGACGGCGTTGACATGCCCTATGCGGACGCGATCCGTGCGCTCGACGGCGTAGAGGACCTCACGCTCATCCAATACAACGGTGAGTATCACGGCTAATTTTGTTCCGGCGTTCTAACGAACGCCGGACCGCTCGACGCTGCGCGGGCATCTGCCGGGCGATCTGCCGCTCAAACCGTCGCTCGCGTACATATAGTACGCGTCGCTCCTCTTTCACGGCACCTCGCCACGACAGCTGCCCGCTCGCTGGCGCGTGCTCTTCCGGGATGGCTAATTTGGTTCAGTTTTATTATTTAAGGGATGGTGTCGCGTGGACGTGCAACAGTTAGAAGAGGACTGGGCTGCGAGGGCTGGTGCGCGTGGGGCGCGTCTTGTTGCGGCCTCGCATGTGCCGGCGGCGCTGTCGACGCTGGGGATTGTGCAGCCCGGCGATCGCCTGGTGGCCTTTGCGGATGACTTTGCCGATGCGTTTGCCTGCGGCTTTGATGGCTGCGATGTTGCGCTGGTGGGGGAGCCCGCGGCTGCGGCGCTTGCTGCTGCGTCCGAGGGCTTTGATGCTTCGTTTGATGTCGAGGGGCCGCACCTGTGGTGGTTCGTCAACTCCATCGGCGGGTTTGGCCTGCGTGTGCCCGACCTTCGTGCGCTGGGTCGCGCGGCTCGTGAGTTGCATGCGCTGCTCGTGGTTGATAACACTGTGTCGGGCGTCTTTGGGTGCGACCCGCTGCGTCTGGGCGCCGCGCTTTCGCTCGAGGCGCTCGACCGCGTGTGTGCTGGCGTTGCGCCGCGCAAGCTCGTCGCCGCTTCGGTGGCGCGCTCGCAGCTTAAGCGCCATCGCGTGGATGCCGCGGCCGAGTGCGCGTACGCCCTGCTCGAGGGGTGCGGATTGGCTGCGCTCGACTTGTCCTCCGATGAGGCCGAGATTCTAGAGCATGGGCTCGACACGATCGACACCCGCATGCAGGCGCATTTCGACCGCGCCCGTGCGCTAGCCGAGTATCTGGCCGCCAACGAGATGGTACGCAACGTGCGCTATCCCGGGCTGACCTCGCATCCCGACCACGCGGTTGCAACGGGAATCCTCGAGCACGGCTTTGGCCCGGCAGTAGAGTTTGACCTGATGGACTGCAGTGCGGGTGAATTGTTCAGCATACTGCCGGAAGAATTCCGCACTTCACCCGCAGGCGGCCCAACAACGCGCCTTTCGGCTCCACGTGGCAAGCAAGGGAGCACTATCCGCCTCTTCGCCGGCACTGATGATCCCCTGGTAGTGGCTGCCACCCTAGACACCGCCCTCCGGAACTAGCTAAATCATCCTCAACTCCATAAGTTGCGGTGAAATAGGGATTGATTTACGGCTTTAACCGCATAAACAGTCCCTATTTCACCGCAACTTATGAGAAGGGGTTGTGCAGCTAAAAAGCTCCGTCCCAAAAAGACTACTTTGCATTGATGCTGGCGATGAGGGTGTCGGCTTTAGTGGCGATGACTTGGTTTATGTCGGCCTGCAGCTCCTCGTAGACCGCGATGGCGCGTTCGCCGGCCGGCGTGAGCGTGGATCCGCGGGCTCCGTCGCGCTCGATGAGCTTGCAGCCCAGCTGGCTTTCGGCCTCGTTCACGATGCGCCAGGCCTTGGAATATGCCATGCCCATGCTTTTGGCGGCGCGGTTGAGCGAGTGCTCGCGGGCAATACCCTGCAGCAACAAGACGCAGCCGTGACCAAACACGCCCGGCAAATCCTTGTCGCACGCTTGAATGACCAACTTTGCCGTCGTCTTGTACTCCATGTGCCTTACGTCTCTCCGCTAAAGTGTTTGCTGGGCAAACGCAAAGCCTGCGTCAAACCCTCGTGTGCTCTTCTTAAATCATGCATTGTAGCAGTCAAAGTGCGTTAAGATACTTCCCCAGTATTGGGCGCCCAAGGTTGGGCTGGGTCCTACGAGGCCTGCAGCCGGCCGGTCGCATGGAAAAAGGAGAAACATGGCTACGTTCTTTCCCGGTGAGTCCCACACGTTTTCGGAGTATCTGCTGGTCCCTGGTTACTCGTCCTCGCAGTGCATCCCCAACAACGTCTCTCTTAAGACGCCGCTAACCCGCTTCAAGCGCGGTGAGAAGCCGGCAATCACCCTGAACATCCCCATGGTTTCCGCCATCATGCAGTCCGTCTCGGGCGTCGACATGGGTGTCGCGCTCGCTACCGAGGGTGGCCTGTCCTTCATTTACGGTTCCCAGAGCGCCGAGTCCGAGGCCGCCATGGTCAAGGCCGTCAAGGATCACAAGGCTGGTTTCGTTCAGTCCGATTCTACGCTGACCCCCGATATGACCATGGAGCAGGTCATCGAGCTCAAGGAGAAGACCGGTCACTCCACCATGCCGGTCACCGACGACGGCACTCCCAAGGGCAAGCTCCTGGGCATCGTCACCAGCCGCGATTATCGCCCCAGCCGCGATGACCATCAGAAGAAGGTCTCCGAGTTCATGACCCCGCGTGAGCAGCTCATCGTGGGCGACAAGAACATCAGCCTTAAGGTTGCCAACGACGTCATCTGGGACAATAAGCTCAACGCCCTGCCCATCGTCGACGACTACGATCACCTGATGGGCATCGTCTTCCGCAAGGACTACGACAGCCACAAGACCAACCCCAACGAGCTGCTCGACGGCGATAAGCGCTACATGGTCGGCGCCGGTATCAACACCCGCGACTATGCCGAGCGCGTGCCTCTGCTCATCGAGGCCGGTGCCGACGTTCTGTGCATCGACTCCTCCGAGGGCTTCAGCGAGTGGCAGAAGCGCACCATCGAGTGGATCCGCGCCAACTACGGCGAGGACGTCAAGGTCGGTGCCGGTAACGTCGTCGACGCCGAGGGCTTCCGATTCCTGGCCGACTGCGGTGCCGACTTCATCAAGGTCGGTATCGGCGGCGGTTCCATCTGCATTACCCGCGAGACCAAGGGTATCGGTCGTGGCCAGGCCACCGCGCTGATCGACGTCTGCCGCGCTCGCGACGAGTACTACGAGGAGACCGGTGTCTACGTGCCCGTGTGCTCCGACGGCGGCATCGTCTACGACTACCACATGACGCTCGCCCTTGCCATGGGCGCCGACTTTATGATGCTGGGCCGCTACTTCGCCCGCTTTGACGAGAGCCCGACCGAGCGCGTCAACGTCAACGGCCAGTACATGAAGGAGTACTGGGGCGAGGGTTCTGCGCGTGCCCGCAACTGGCAGCGCTACGACCTGGGCGGCGCCGCGAAGCTCAGCTTCGTCGAGGGCGTCGACTCCTACGTTCCCTACGCCGGCTCCCTCAAGGACGGCGTGGGCGGCACGCTCTACAAGGTCAAGTCCACGATGTGCAATTGCGGTGCCCTCTCGATCCCCGAGCTCCAGGAAAAGGCACGCCTGACACTGGTAAGCTCGACCTCGATCGTCGAAGGCGGAGCCCACGACGTCGTAGTCAAGGACTCCCAACAGAGCGTAACGTATCGATAAGATAAGACCTGCACATAAAGGTTGAGCCTCAACCACGTTATTTAGATAAAGCGAGATGCCTGCAAGTCGCAGGCATCTCGCTTGTTGTATTTGCTATCATCAGTCGAGTTAACGATGTGGCGGGGCGTTCTTACCTTTGCTCGCTGCAAGTTCCGCACGAGCCGAAGAGCACTTAATGTGCTCTTCGTGCGAGCAGGACTGTCCGCAGCAGCGAGTAAAGGTAAGAACGCCCCGCCCCAACCCAGCTAACAAAGGAGCTGATATGTGCGATTGCACAGATCATAAGGACGAGATCCCTGCCTACGACGCGCAGGCCATTGAGTCCAAGTGGATGAAGGCCTGGGAGGACTCCAACCTCTTTGCCGTCGACACCGACGCCAGCAAGCCCAAGAAGTACGTGCTCGAGATGTTCCCGTATCCGTCGGGCGACCTGCACATGGGCCACGCGCGCAACTATACCATCGGCGATGCCATGGCCCGTCAGGCCCGCATGCGCGGCTACGACGTGCTGCATCCCATCGGCTTTGACGCCTTTGGCCTGCCTGCCGAGAACGCCGCTATTAAGCACAACACGCAGGCTGCCGCCTGGACGTATAAGAACATGGACCAGGCGCTCGCCACGATGAAGCGCATGGGTTTCTCCTACGATCTGGATCGCACCGTTAAGACCTGCAGCCCCGACTACTACCGTTGGGGTCAGTGGATCTTTGAGAAGATGTGGGAAAAGGGCCTGGTCTACCGCAAGAAGAACCCGGTCAACTGGTGCCCCACCTGCAAGACCGTTCTGGCCAACGAGCAGGTCACCGAGGGTAAGTGCTGGCGCTGCGGCACCGAGCCCGAGAAGCGCGACCTTGAGCAGTGGTACTACAAGATCACCGAGTACTCTCAGGAGCTGCTCGACGATCTGGAGAAGCTCCCCGGCTGGCCCGAGCGCGTCAAGCAGATGCAGGCTAACTGGATCGGTCGCTCCGAGGGCGCCGAGGTCGACTTTACCCTGTGCGACAAGGATGGCGAGCCCATCGAGGGCGACGAGGGCAAGATCACCGTCTTCACCACGCGTGCCGATACGCTCTTTGGCGTCTCCTTCTTTGTCCTGGCTCCCGAGTACGCCGGCCTGCATGAGCTCGTCGAGGGCACGGAGTACGAGGAGGCCGTGACCAAGATCGTCGAGGACGCCAAGCATATCTCTGCCGTCGAGCGTGCCCAGGGCACCCTCGAGAAGCACGGTGCCTTTACCGGCCGCTACGTGGTGAACCCCGTCAACGGCGAGAAGGTCCCCGTGTGGGTTGCCGATTATGTCGTTGCCGACTACGGTACCGGTGCCGTCATGGCCGTTCCCTGTGGCGACCAGCGCGACTTTGAGTTTGCCCGTAAGTACGACCTGCCGATCGTGCCGATCATCCTGGACGACGACGATCGCGCTGCCGTCGAGGCCAGCGGCGAGACCATCGATACCTTCCATGCCGAGACCGTCGACTGGGATTGCGCTCACGCTGCCGAGGGCACGCTCGTCCAGTCCGGCAAGTACACCGGCATGCGCGGCGGCAAGCACTCCGAGGGCGAGGCTGCGATCGTGGCCGACCTCGAGGCCATGGGCTGTGGCCGTCGCAAGGTCGAGTTCCGTCTGCGCGACTGGCTCATCAGCCGCCAGCGCTATTGGGGCAATCCCATCCCGGCCATCCACTGCGAGCACTGCGGCATCGTGCCCGTGCCCGAGGATCAGCTGCCTGTGACGCTGCCCGAGAACCTGGACCTGGGCGCCGGCGAAACCCTCGCCGAGTGCAAGGAGTTCTACGAGACTACCTGCCCGATCTGCGGCCGCCCGGCCAAGCGCGAGACCGATACCATGGACACCTTTACCTGCTCCAGCTGGTACTACCTGCGCTATACCGACCCGCACAACACCGAGCTGCCCTTCTCCAAGGAAGCCGCCGACCGTTGGATGCCCGTCGATAACTACATCGGCGGCATCGAGCACGCCATTCTGCACCTGCTCTACAGCCGTTTCTTTACCAAGGCACTGCGCGACCTGGGTCTGCTGAGTGTGGACGAGCCCTTCACCAACCTGCTGTGCCAGGGCATGGTCAAGGACGAGAACGGCGACACCATGTCCAAGTCCAAGGGCAACGTCGTGCCCCCGAGCTCGGTTATCGAGCCCTACGGTGCCGACACCATGCGTTTGGCGATCCTGTTTATCGCCCCGCCCGAGAAGGACTTCGACTGGGATCCCAAGGCCGTTGAGGGCGCCAACCGCTTCATCAAGCGCGCATGGCGTATCGTTTGGCAGCTCGTCCAGTCCGGCGACGCCAACGTGGCCTTCGACAAGTCCGCGCTCGACGAGGTTGCGATGAAGCTCTATCGCGAGCGTCACCGCACCATCGCCAAGTGCACCGAGGACTTCGATCGCGGCCAGTTCAACACCGCGATCTCGGCCGTCATGGAGCTCGTCAACGCGGCGAGCGCCTATCTCAACGCCACCGAGGGTACCGCCCGCGACAAGGCGCTGTGCTACGGCGTGGCTAAGGATATCGTGAGCGTCCTTGCCCCCATCTGCCCGTTCTGGGCCGACGAGCTGTGGCACGAGGCCCTCGGCTGCGAGGGTAACGCCTACACCGCCGCCTGGCCCGAGTTCGACCTGGCCGAGTCCGTTGAGGACACGGTGCAGATCGTGGTCCAGGTGCTCGGCAAGGTCCGCGGCCGCGTCGACGTTGCCCGCGATGCCTCCAATGAGGATATGCAGGCTGCCGCCGAGGCCGCCGTCGCCAAGTGGCTCGAGGGCAAGACGGTCGTCAAGGCCATCTGCGTGCCCGGCAAGCTGGTCAACCTGGTGGTCAAGTAAGCACTGCGCGCTTAACTGACGCATAAAAGACGGGGGGCGATCCGGCTGGGTTGCCCCCCGTTTTGTTTTGTCTGACCAAAGCGCCTGCGGTCAATTGTCCTATTCTTGTGGAGAAGCTGTGCGCAAGCTGACCTGCAGATTCGTACTGTGCTTGCACGTTTTCGCAGCTATTGGTATAGTTTGCTTGCAAATGAAGTTGTAATTGAAAGAAGTGGGGTTTCGGCCCCGCTTCTTTTTTGTATGGATGGAGGTGCCGCAATGGTCAAGACCAAGACCGAGCAGGCGATCATTGACGCGCTCGAGGCCGTCGCCCCCCAGCACGATGTCGACATCGTCGACGTCGAGCTCGTGGGCGCCACCAAGGCCCCCTGCGTGCGCGTGCGTATCGAGGGTGCCGAGGGTCAGAGCCTGTCTCTCAACGACGTCACGGCCAACACCAAGTGGGTCGGCGATGTGATTGAGGAACTCGACCCCATCTCTTCGAGCTATACGCTTGAGGTGTCGAGCCCGGGCATGGCGCGCCCGCTGCGCCGCCCGTGCGACTTTGCCCGCTTTGTTGGCGAGAACTGTGAGCTCACCTCCACCGCTACCGAGGGCCGTCGTAAGTACGCCGGCAAGATTGCCGCTGCGACCGAGACCGACGTGACCCTCGAGCTCGAGGACGGCGATTCCGTCACCCTCGATTTCTCTGATGTTAAAAAGTGCAAGTTGAAGCCCACCTACGACTTCAAGCCCGCGAAGGAAGGAAAGTAAGATGGCAGCATCCGACATGATGTCCGCCCTGATGGAGCTTTGCCAGGAGAAGCACATCGACCAGCTCTACCTGATCGACCGCCTGGAGCAGTCGCTCGCCAAGAGCTATGCCGAGATCCTGCATCTTGAGTGGGGCGCTAAGGTGACCATCGACCGCACCACCGGCAAGATCTACGTCTACCGCCTGGAGCCGATCGACGATTCCATGGACGAGGAGGGCAACTTCACCGAGTTCGAGGAGATCGACGTCACCCCCAAGAACACGAGCCGCATCGCTGCCCAGCACGCCAAGGCCGAGATCAACGCCATCGTGCGTAACTCCGCCCGCGAGCAGATCTACGAGGAGTTCTCCGGCCGCATCGGTGACCTCATCAGCGGTACCGTGCTGCAGTCCACGCCCGACTTCACGATCGTCAAGATTCGCGAAGGCGTCGAGGCCGAGCTGCCGCACTTCGATCAGCGTCGTTACGAGAACGAGCGCAACGAGCGTCCGATGGGCGAGCGCTACCTGCACAATCAGCACATCAAGGCCGTGATCATCGACGTTCGCGACCCCAACTCCAACCTGCAGCCGGTTCGTGGCGAGCACAGCCGTCCGCCGATTGTCATCTCCCGTACCCACCCCGAGCTCATGCGTCGTCTGTTTGAGCAGGAGGTGCCCGAGATCTATGAGGGCACCGTCCAGATCAAGTCAATCGCCCGCGAGCCCGGCCAGCGTTCCAAGGTTGCCGTCCACTCGCTCGACGACCGTCTGGATCCCGTGGGTGCCTGCGTCGGCCCCAAGGGCAGCCGTGTTCGCGCTGTCGTGGGCGAGCTCCGTGGTGAGCGCGTCGACGTCATCCTGTGGGATGCCGATCCTGCCGTCTACGTCGCCAACGCCCTGTCGCCCGCTAAGGTCACCCGCGTCCTCATCGACGAGGAGAAGGCCTACGCCGGCGTCATCGTGCCCGACGACCAGCTGTCCCTCGCCATCGGCAAGGAGGGCCAGAACGCCCGCCTTGCCGCGCGCCTGACCGGCTGGCACATCGACATTAAGTCCGAGACGCTTGCCGCCGACATCCTCAAGAACGTTCCCGTTCACGAGGAGCCCGCCGCCGACCTGATCGGTGATGAGGAGGACGAGGACGTCCGCCGCTGCGAGTACGTGTCCGAGGACGGCATCCAGTGCCGCAACCAGGCCCGTCCCGGCTCCCGTTTCTGCGGTGTCCACGACACCGACGCCTTCGATGATGCGGAGGACCTGATCTAGCGCGCGGTCGCGCCGGGCAGGTCCCGGCGCATCTCCCACGCTCGTTCAGTCTCTAGGCACCCAAGGTGCCAGAAAGGGTAGGTGAAGTCATATGGCAAAAGTCCGTGTGTCCACCCTGGCCAAAGAGTTCGGCATGACCTCCAAGGAACTTATGGGTCATCTCGCCGAAATGAAGATTCCCGCTAAGTCCGCTTCCTCCGCTCTGGAGGACGCCTACGTCGCTATGGTCCGCAAGCAGCTCGCCTCGGTGATCGAGGCCCGCGCCCAGGAAGTCGAGGCCGCCAAGCAGGCCGAGGAGCAGGCCGCTGCCGCCGAGGAGGCAGCACGTGCTGCCGAGGCCGAGCGCGAGCGCATCGCCGCCGAGAAGGCACGCGAGGAGGAGCGCCGCCAGTTCGCCGCCGCCCAGGCTGCCGAGGAGGCCGCCCGCGCCGAGGCCGAGGCCAAGAAGAAGGCCGAGCAGGAGCGCCTTGCCCGCGAGAAGGAGGAGGCTGCCCGCGAGGCCCAGCGCCGCGCCGTTCCCGCTTCCGACTCCGGTTCGCGTTTCCGTTCTCTGCTCGACCAGATCGCCGCACAGGAGACCGTGCTCAAGGAGAAGAAGGACGCCGAGCAGAAGGCCAAGGCCGAGCGCGCTGCCGAGCGCGGCAACCGTCGTGGCGGCAACAACGACCGTCGCGGTGGCCGTCGTAACGATCGCAACGCCTCCGACAACAACTCCGAGCGCAACGCCTCCGAGAACCGCCCGCACAGCCATCGCACCAATGCCAGCAACAACGTCGCTGCCGGTATGGACTTCCCCAACCCCGACAAGCAGGGCAAGGGCAAGAAGCGCAAGGGCGGTCACAACAACGAAGAGGACCACTACAGCCGCATGGCTCGCGAGGCCGAGGAGTACAGCCGCGAGAAGGTGCTCGAGGAGGCTCGTGCCGCCGTCGAGGAGGCCTCTCGCGAGTCCACTGGTCGTCGCAAAAAGCGCAAGGAGAAGCGCGAGCGCGAGGCCGCAAAGGCTCAGGAAGAGCGCAAGATTGAGGAGGCGCTGGCCCAGGGCGTGAACCCCGAGGACCTCGACGCCATCAAGGTCTCCCAGGGCGTTACCGTCCAGGAGCTCGCCGAGGCGCTCGACGTTCCGGCCAACGACATCATCAAGCGCCTGTTCCTGCTGGGTACGCCGCTCACCATGACGCAGTCCATGTCTGACGACCTTGTCGAGCTCGTTGCCGACGACTTGGGTCGTCAGATCAAGATCATCACCCCCGAGGAGGAGAACACCTTCTCGTTCTACGACGATCCCGCCGACCTTAAGCCGCGCGCCCCGGTCGTCACCGTCATGGGCCACGTCGACCACGGCAAGACGAGCCTGCTCGACGCCATCCGTCACACCGGCGTCGCTGCCGGCGAGGCGGGCGGCATTACCCAGGCCATCGGCGCTTCGCAGGTCATGATCAACGACCGCAAGATCACTTTCATCGATACCCCCGGTCACGCCACCTTTACGGCCATGCGTGCCCGCGGCGCCAAGGTGACCGACATCGTCATTCTGATCGTGGCTGCCGACGACGGCGTCATGCCCCAGACCATCGAGTCGATCAACCACGCCAAGGCCGCCGGCGTTCCTATCGTCGTCGCCGTCAACAAGATCGATAAGCCGGGTGCCAACCCCGACCGCGTGCGCCAGGAGCTCACCGAGTACGGCATCATCCCCGAGGAGTGGGGCGGACAGAACATGTTCGTCAATATCTCGGCCAAGCAGAAGATCGGTATCGACGACCTGCTCGAGACCGTCCTGCTCCAGGCCGACGTGCTCGAGCTCAAGGCCAACCCCGATACGTTCGCTTCGGGCAACGTCCTCGAGGCTAAGCTCGACAAGGGCCGCGGCTCGGTTGCCACCGTGCTCGTGACCCGCGGTACCCTGCACGTGGGCGATACGCTGGTCGCCGGCCTTACCTACGGCCGCGTCCGCGCCATGCTCGACCCCAAGGGCAACGCCGTCACCGAGGCCGGTCCCTCCGACGCCGTCGAGATCCTGGGCCTGCAGTCCGTCCCCAACGCCGGCGATGAGTTCCGCGTGTTCGAGGACGAGCGCGAGGCTCGCGCCCTGGCCGATGAGCGTTCGCTCAAGGCCCGCATCGAGGAGCAGAGCCGCGTGAAGCATGTGACGCTCGAGAACCTCTTCGAGACCATCGCCGACGCCGAGGTCAAGGAGCTCAACCTGATCATCAAGGCCGACGTCCAGGGTTCTATCGAGGCCCTTCAGGACTCCCTCGACAAGATGGACCAGTCCGAGGTGCGCATCAACACGATCCACTCCGCCGTTGGCGCCATCAACGAGACCGACGTCGTTCTGGCCGACGCCTCCAACGCCATCATCATCGGCTTTGGCGTCCGTCCCGACGGCAAGGCCCGCTCCGCCGCCGAGCGCGAGGGCGTCGAGATCCGTTGCTACGACGTCATCTACAAGTGCCTCGAGGACCTCGACGCAGCCCGTATCGGCATGCTCAAGCCCACCGAGGTCGAGGTTTCCACGGGTACCGCGACCGTTCTGGACACCTTCAAGGTGCCCAAGGTCGGTATCGCCGCCGGTGTCCGCGTCGAAGAAGGAGAGATCGCCGCGACCGATTCCGTGCGCCTGGTGCGCGACGGCATCGTGGTCTTCAACGGTAAAATCGCCTCGATGCGCCACTACAAGGACGAGGCCAAGAGCCTCAAGAGCGGCTCCGAGGGCGGTATTGGCCTGGAGAACTTCCAGGACATCAAGCCTGGCGACACCATTGAGGGCTACCGCATCGACCAGGTTGCCCGTACCGAGTAGGGGGTAGCGCTATGAAGCAAACGCAGGCAACCCGCCGTTTGGGCGAGCAGCTTCGCGAGAAGCTCGGTTATATCCTGCTCTTTGAGGTTTCCGATCCGCGTCTCGACCTGGTCACCCTGACCGCGGTCGAGGTCGCGGTGGACCGTTCGTTCGCGCGTGTGTATGTGTCGTGCGACGCGAGCCGCTACGACGAGGTCATGGAGGCGCTCGCCAGCGCCAAGGGCCGCATCCGTAGCCTGCTGGCCCGCTCGCTCGATTGGCGCGTCACGCCCGAGCTCGATTTTCGCATCGATCGCTCGACCGATGAGGCCGAGCGCATCACGCGTGCGCTGGAAAACGTTCCCGCCACGCTTGCGATCGAAAAGGACGAGGACGGCTATCCAATTGCGGATGCCGCCCAGGAGGCAGCTTTAGATGAGTAATTCCGCCGACCTTGCATCGTGCGAGTCTGCAGATATTCAGCGACGCATCCTTGAGCTCATCGAGGGTGCGTCCTCCATTGCGATTTCGGGACATACGTCTCCCGATGGCGACGCCCTGGGCTCCGTGCTGGGCCTGGGCCTCTCGCTTAGGAAGTTCTTTCCCAACAAGGACATTGCCCTGCTGCTGGCAGACGATGACCCGGTTCCGCGCATCTACCGCTTTATGGAGGGTGCCGACCGTCTGGTGCCGGCATCTGCGTATACCGGCAATCCGGACCTGTTCATCTCGGTGGACGTGCCGGTCGTCGAGCGTCTGAACAACTCAGCCGAGGTGCTCCGCCGCTCGTCGCATGTGGTGTGCTTCGATCACCATCCGGCGCGCGAGGAATTTGCCGAGCTGAGCCTGAGGTGCGTCGATGCCGCGGCCTGTGCCATGATCATCGACCGCTTTTTGGACAATTGTGGCATTGTGGCTCGCGATGGTGTCGCGACCTGCTTGCTGTGCGGCCTAGTGACCGATACCGGTCGTTTTCAGTATCAAAACGCCGATGCCGCCGCGTTCCATGCCGCCTCGCGCCTGGTCGCTCACGGTGCCGATCCGGCGCGCGTTGCGCTCGAGGTCTACCAGAGCATGCGCGTCGAGTTCCTGCATCTCAAGTCCATCGTTATGGGCCGCATCAAGACAGTGGCGCACGGTCGCGTGGCATATAGCTATGCGTACCAGAGCGACCTCGAGGCCTGCGGCGTCACTTCGGACGAGTGCGACGGCCTGGTCGATGTTGTGCGTTCGGTGATGGGTGTGGAGGTCTGCCTGTTCCTGAAGGGCATTGAGGGCGATACCAAGGTACGCGGTAACCTGCGCTCCAAGGGCGACCTCAATGTTTCCGAGATCGCTGCTGCTTTTGGCGGTGGCGGACATCCCGCTGCCGCTGGTTTCTCTAACAACGGAACGATTCTCGAGACGCTCACCGCGGCACTCCCCATGCTGGCCGAGCTGGTAGGGGAGGATCCCGCTTCGGTGACCGTCGAGCTCTAACATTTTGGATGGTACATGGCTCGTCGTACGCCTTCTCAATTGAATATGCTGCTCGCCGTTGATAAGCCGGTGGGCTGTACGTCCCACGATGTGGTATCGCAGTGCCGACGCGCCCTCCATGAGCGACGCGTCGGCCATGCCGGTACGCTCGACCCCATGGCCTCGGGTGTCATGGTGGTGGGCGTGGGCCAGGCGACCCGTCTGCTGGGCATGCTAACCCTCGATACCAAAAGTTATGTCGCCGACATTTCGTTTGGCGTCGAGACCAATACCGATGACGCGGAGGGCGAGGCCGTCCGCACGGTGCCCGTTGCCCCCGAGCTGCGCGATCTTGCTTACGCCCGTGAGCAGCTGGCCGCTATGCTTGGCCCGCAGATGCAAGTGCCGCCAGCGTTTTCGGCCATCTCGGTCAATGGCGTTCGCGCCTATAAGAGTGCTCGCGAGGGCAATGCGGTGGACCTACCTCCGCGCCCTGTCGAGGTCTATGCCGCCGACCTGATCGCCGTGTGCGGCGAAGGCGATACGTGCGTCTGGACCGTGGCGTTTTCGGTAAGCAAGGGCACCTACATTCGCGCGCTTGCTCGCGATCTGGGTCGCGCCTGCGATAGCGCTGCGCATATTTCCGCGCTGCGCCGCACGGCCTCCGGCGTGGTTTCCATTGGCGCCTGTCATGCGGTTGAGGAGCTTTCTCCCGAGTCCGCGGCCGGCTTTGCTCTGGATCCCATCGCCGCCCTTGGTGCCACGCGTGTCGATTTGCCGGGCAATCTTGCAGACGACCTGCTTTGTGGTCGCCGCATTCCCATTGAACGCGCGCTTGTGGACTTCGATACGGCGAAGGCGCCGTTCGCGCTCGTGCTTGATGGGGGGCTCAAGGCGCTGGCCCGCATCGAGGGTGGCCGCTTTGTGATGGAGCACGTCTTTCCGCAGGCGATCGGCGGTGTTCGATGATGCTGGCGCCCCACGAGCTCGCGCGTGTCTTTTTCGCGGGTGAGTTGGATGAGGCCCGTATCGTTTCTGCCGATGTATTTGATGGGTGCGAGTTCTTGGGTGCCGCGTCGATCGCCATTGGCGTGTTTGATGGCGTGCATCGTGGACACCAAGAGCTGATCGACGCGGTTATTCGCGATGCGCATGGTCACGGCAGCAAAGCGGTCGTGGTCACCTTCGATCCTGATCCGGACGTCGTGGTGAGTCCTTCGCCCGCTCAAAAATTGATGACGACGGCCGACCGCCTGCACGCCCTGGCTCAAACCGGGGTCGATGCGGTGGTGGCCGTTCCCTTTACACCCGCCGTGGCGGCACTCGACCATGTCGGGTTCCTGGCGCTGTTGTCGCGCGTTGTCGACATTCGCTCCATTCGTGTAGGCAGCGACTTTAGGCTCGGCCGTGGCGGCGCTTCGGGCGTTGCCGAGATGCGCGCCTGGGGTGTTGAGCGTGGGGTTGACGTTTACGGTCACGACCTGCTCTGCGTTAACGGGCAGACCATCTGTGCCACGCGCATCCGCCATGAGCTGGCCCAGGGTCATGTGGAGCTGGCTGCCGAGCTTCTCGGCCGTCCCTATATGGTGCGCGGCGTTGTGGCGGCTGGCCGTCACGAGGGCTCCGACATGGGATTTCCCACGGCAAACATCCAGGTGCCCGACGGCATCCAAGTGCCTGCCGATGGCGTCTATGAGGGTCTGGTGCTGGTCGACGATACCGTATGGCCTGCTGCCGTTAACGTCGGTCTGCCGCCGACCTATGCCGATGATGCCGCCTCGGCGCATCTCGAGGCCAACTTAATCGGCTATGCGGGCGACCTGTATGGCGCTTCCGTGTCGCTGGCGTTTACGCGCTGGCTGCGTCCGTCTCGCGTGTTCGATTCCCTGGATGAGCTTATCGCGACCGTCGAGGGTAATATCGACGATATACGTCATAACTTGGGTGAGCAGGGGGTGAGTATCCGTGATTAGCGATGAGGAAAAAGATCAGGTACGCGCGGCGTCGGACCTGGTTGCCATCGTGCAGGAAACGGTTGAGCTCAAGCCCCGTGGCCATGAGTTTTGGGGCTGCTGCCCGTTTCATGGCGAAAAGACCCCATCGTTTCACATTATCCCTGCTACGCAGGTGTGGCACTGCTTTGGCTGCGGCGAGGGCGGCGACGTCTTTACCTATATCATGAAGCGCGAGAACCTGAGTTTTCCCGAGTCGATCCGCTATTTGGCTGATCGTGCGGGCATTGAACTGCACGATACCGGTGCGCAGCGCGATCGTGGCACCAAGCGTGCCCGCATCTATGACCTGTGCGCCGAGACGGCTCAGTTCTACCACACCATGCTTATGCGCGGTAAGGACAGCCGCCCGCGCGAGTACTTTGCCAGCCGCGGCATGGGCGGAGATGTCTGTCGACGCTACTGCCTGGGCTTTGCGCCGGGTCGCAACGCGCTGGTTTCGCATCTGTCTCAAGCGGGCTTTACCCCGCAGGAGATGATTGACGCCAACGTGGCCGTGAGCCGTGGGCGCGGACAGCTCGCGGACCGCTTTTACGATCGCGTGATGTTTCCCATCTTTGATGAGCAGGGTCACAATATCGCCTTTGGCGGGCGCATCATGGGCGATGGCCAGCCCAAGTACCTCAACACCGCCGAGACGAGCGTGTTTCATAAGAAACGAAACCTCTATGGCTTTAACTGGGCCAAGGAGTTTATCGTTGCGCAGGATACCGCCATCGTGGTGGAGGGCTATACCGACTGCATCGCCTGCTGGGAGGCGGGGATCAAAAACGTTGTCGCCACGCTGGGCACGGCGCTGACGGAACATCACGTTAAGACACTCACCCGTTTTGCCAAGCGCATTGTATATATGTTCGATGGCGACGCCGCGGGCCAGAAGGCCGCCCGTCGCGCGATTCAGTTTATCGAGCAGGATTCGATGGACCTGCGCTGCGTGGTGCTGCCCGACGGCAACGATCCCATGGAGTTCATCACCGCGCATGGTGGCGAGGCGCTGCAGGCGCGCATTGACGCGGCCGAGCCCCTCATGGACTTTGTCTACCGTTCGCTGCAGGAGTCGAGCGACATTACCACACCGGGCGGTCGTGCCAAGGCGCTCGAGGATGCGCTGACACTCATCTATCCTCTACGCGACAGCTATATGATCGACACGTACTTTATCCAGATTGCCGATCTGCTTGGCTTGGACTTGGAGACCGTGCGCGCGAGTTCGGGCCGTGTGTTTCGCGATGTCGCCAAGCGCGAGGATGCCGAGCGCCGGCGTGAGCAGAGCTATGAGCGTCAACGCGCGCAAGCTGAGCGCGCGGGCGGTTCGCAGGGACGAAGCTCGGGCGGTGGTGCGACTGGTGCGCGCAGTGCCGGTCGCGGTGCCTGGGCCGCGGGTGCGACGCCGCCGGTGTCCGCACCGGTCGAGGAGGACCCGTACGACTACGTTCCGCTTGATGCCTATGGGGCCGCGCCGGTGGAGGTCGACGAGGACCTGCCGCCAATTGATGTGCCAGCGGGGATGGAAAGCTCTGCGACCGTTGCCGGTAGTTCAAGCGCGGCGGCAGCCCTGTCGATGCCGATTGTTTTGACCGATCTGGAGCGGAAATCCCTGGCGGGGGAGCGCGAGCTGCTGACGATGCTCACGAGCTATCCCGATCTGTTCCGCACGTATGCCGATCGTATTTGTTCTATTGAGTGGGTCGACCCGCGTCACGAGTCCATTGCGTGGGCTGTACTTGCGACGCCCCCGGGCACCGATCCTGCGGCCTGCATGGATGCGGCGCGCGCGGTGTGTCCCGAGGCGGCGTCGCTTGTCAGCGCCGGGCGCATCTCGGCAACGAGTAAGCACCCGACCGAGACGAACATCGTCTTTATGCTCGATACGCTCGAGCTCTACACCATCAAACGTCGCATGCGAGCCGCGCAGGCCAAGTTGCGTCAGGACCGTTCACTCGACGATGAGGCCCGTCGCGTGCTGACGATGCAGGCGGTGCAAGACTCACAGCGCCAGCGGGAGCTCCAAAAGTCGATCGGCGGCGTGGCCGACCCGTTCCGTTTGATCGGTTTGGAGACCGCAGGTGCCGATCAGGCCTAGATGTTGTGGTCAACCAGCGTATTCTCGCCTATATCCTGTCTTTATTTTGGGTATAGACGTCTACGTGTGTGCTAAAGTATTGAGTCCTGTGGACTACGAAGGGAGAATCTGTGCCAAAAAAGACTGAGAGCACGGGTACTGGGCTGGAATCCTACGTTGCAAAGCTCATGGGCAACGGCTCAAACAGGACTTCGGTAACCGAGGACGAGATTCAGGTCGCCCTGAAGGATATCGATGTCTCTGATGAGCAGCTCAACGCGGTGTATTCCGCGCTACGCAACAGCGGCATCCAGATTATCTCCGCGAGCGGAAACGACGACGCCCCGATGGACGTCGACGATGACGATAACGATACCGACGATTTCGACGACGACGAGCACGATTCCGGCTCGCTTGACGATCACGAGCTTAAGATGGCCCGCCAGGCCGACGCCGAGATGGGCTCTTCCAAGAGCAAGAAGAAGCGCACCGTGCGCACGTCTCGTTCGCGTTCGCGCGTGCGCGGCATCGATGCCTCCACGGTGATGCTGACCGGCGACCCGGTTCGTATGTACCTCAAGGAGATCGGTAAGGTCGACCTGCTGACCGCATCTGAAGAGGTCGATCTGGCCATGAAGATCGAGGCCGGTCTCGAGGCTACCGAGAAGCTCGAGGCAAATGAGGCTGGCGAGATCGAGCTCACGCGTGCCGAGATGCGTCGTCTTACGCGTATCGAGAACGTTGGTCTTGAGGCCAAGCAGGCGCTCATCAGCGCAAACCTGCGTCTGGTCGTCTCCATCGCCAAGCGCTATGTCGGCCGTGGCATGCTGTTCCTGGATCTGATCCAGGAGGGCAACCTCGGTCTGATCCGCGCCGTCGAGAAGTTCGACTACCAGAAGGGCTTTAAGTTCTCCACGTACGCCACGTGGTGGATTCGTCAGGCCATTACGCGCGCTATTGCCGACCAGGCCCGTACCATTCGTATTCCCGTGCACATGGTCGAGACCATTAACAAGCTCGTCCGCGTGCAGCGCCAGCTCCTCCAGGATCTGGGCCGCGACCCGACCCCCGAGGAGATCGGTGCCGAGATGGACATGAGCGCCGACCGCGTCCGCGAGATCCAGAAGATTTCGCAGGAGCCCGTGTCGTTGGAGACCCCGATCGGCGAGGAAGAGGATTCCCAGCTGGGCGACTTTATCGAGGACTCCCAGGCTATCGTTCCGCCCGATGCGGCCAGCTTCTCCATGCTGCAGGAGCAGCTCACTCAGGTGCTCGATTCGCTTGCCGATCGTGAGCGCAAGGTTATCGAGCTGCGCTTTGGTCTCGTTGACGGACACCCCCGCACGCTCGAGGAAGTCGGTCGCGAGTTTGGCGTCACGCGCGAGCGTATCCGCCAGATCGAGTCCAAGACCCTGGCCAAGCTCCGCCATCCGAGCCGCTCTAGCAAGTTGAAGGACTACATCGAGTCTTAGGGGTTCCGCCGTTCTACCGAACGGCGGACCAGTCGACGCTGCGCGCCGCCCAGGGCGACAATTTGTCATTCAAAAGGCAAGGCATGACCAGAAGGTCTATGCCTTGCCTTTTTCATGCCAACTTGTTCGCCCTGGACGTCGCTCGCTGTCCGTCCTCTACCTGCGGCATCTCCATTGCTTGGCAGTTGGGTGGCAGTTGGGGACGTCCCCAATGACTGGGCGGTTGATTTTCAATCTCAACGCAACAGCCTGAACGGGCCCCGCGTTTCCGCAG